>CAIYFP010000461.1 GCA_903925515.1 uncultured Verrucomicrobiota bacterium | reverse complement strand
GCCACCGCCACCGCGACCCTCCTCGACGGCCGGGTGACGGCCATCACCATCGTCAATCCCGGGCGCGGCTACACCTCGACCCCGACGGTCCACATCGCGCCGCCTCCCTTGCCCCCACGACGGGCGACGGCCACCAGCGAGGTCGTGAACGGGTTTGTCGTGGGCGTGACGTTGACGGATGGAGGGCAAGGGTATGACACCGCCCCGGCAGTCCTGCTGGTCGGCGGGGGTGGATCGGATGCCACGGCCACCGCGACCGTCCTCGACGGCCGGGTCACAGCCATCAGCATCAGCAACCCCGGGCGCGGCTACACCTCGACTCCATTGGTCCAGATCGCGCCGCCTCCCTTGCCCCCACGGAGGGCGACGGCGACCAGCGAGGTCGTGAATGGGTTTGTCGTGGGCGTGACGTTGACGGATGGAGGGCAAGGCTATGACACCGCCCCGGCGGTCCTGCTGGTCGATGGGGGTGGATCGGGTGCCAAGGCCGTCGCCACCGTGCTGAACGGCGTGGTCACCGGCGTGGTCGTGACGAATCCCGGCAGCGGCTACACCACCGCCCCGAAGGTTCGCCTAGCCTCGCCGCCCTTCACTCCCCGCCTGGCCATTGGCGTCAGCAAGGTCAACAAGGTCACGTTGACGCTCTCCGTCGTCCTCGGCCTCCGGTACCAGCTCGCGGCATCGTCCGACCTGGTGACTTGGACGCCCGCCGGGCCGGCATTCTTCGCCGAGGACGAGTCGTTGGTTCGGGAGTTCGACGCGGACGCCGTGGGCCGGTACTTCCGCATCCAAGCGGTGCCCTGAGCCTTCGCCCGACCCCGGGCTCATGCGTGTCCGCCATCATCGCGGGCTGGCACGCGGCCTTGCGAACGTAACCGGGTTGGGAGGCGGGGGATTCCCCCATGCCAGCACGGGGATTGGGGCGTCCCGGCGATCGTTTTCGCGACCCAAAAACGAAGCATGGCGACGCGGCGGGCTTCGGGGCCATGCTGGCGTGCATGCAGCGCGTTCCCGTGGTGCCATGTCGCGGCCGTTTCCCTTGCTGGGTTTCCATTCTCGGCCTTGCGTTGGCCGTCGCCACCCATGCCGGGCCCGCGCCCGTCATGGCCCCGGAACGCATGCTGGCCGACGTCCAGGCGCTGGCGTCCGATGCCTTCGAGGGCCGCGGCCCGGGCTCGAAGGGCGAGGAACTCACGGTGGCGTACCTTGTGGAGGCGTTTGGAAAGGCCGGGCTCCAGCCGGGCATGCCCGACGGCACATGGACGCAGCCGGTCCCGATCATCGGGGTGAAGTCGTCCTTCGCCGCCTCATGGACCCTGGGCGGCACGCGGCGCGAGCTCGTGTTCCCGCAGGACATCGTCGCATGGTCCGCCCAGACCAACGCGGCCGCCGCCGTGCCGGAGTCGGAGATGGTGTTCGTGGGGCATGGCGTCACGGCGCCGGAACACGGGTGGGACGACTACAAGGGCGTGGATGTGCGGGGCAAGACGGTGGTGATCCTCGTGGGGGATCCGGCGGTGCCGGACCCGCGCAAGCCCGGGGAACTGGACCCGCGCGTCTTCGGGGGGCGCGCGATGACGTACTACGGCCGCTGGACGTACAAGTACGAGGAGGCGGCGCGGCGGGGGGCGGCGGCGGCGTTGCTGGTGCACGAGACGAAAGCCGCCGCCTACCCGTGGTTCGTGGTCGTGAACTCATGGGGACGCGAGCGGTTCGAGCTGGAGGCCGACACGGACCCGAAGGTGGTGCTGGCGGGCTGGCTTAGCCTCGGGACGGCCACGGAGTTGATGGCGGCCAACGGGCTCACCTACGAGCAGGCGGTCGCCGAGGCGACCCGCCGCGACTTCAAGCCCCGCGTGCTCGCCCAGCGCTTCGCCGCGCGCAGCCAGCAGGCCGTCCGACGTGTCCTTTCCCGCAACGTTGTCGCCCGCCTCCCCGGCACGCGCCGACCCATGGAGTCCGTCGTCTATTCCGCCCATTGGGACCATCTCGGGCGGGACACGAAGGCGGAGGGCGACGGGATCTACAACGGGGCGGCGGACAACGCGGTGGGCGTGGCGGGCCTGCTGGAGCTGGCGCGGGCATTCGGCGCCGCTCGCAAGGCGCCCGCGCGAAGCGTCGTGTTCATGGCGCCCACGGCCGAGGAGCAGGGCCTGCTCGGCGCGAGGTACTACGCGCGAACCCCCCCATGGCCCGCGCATGGCATCGTCGCCAACATCAACATCGACGGCATGAACACATGGGGACGCACCCGCGACGTGCGACAGGTCGGGCAGGGGCATTCGTCCCTTGACACCGAGCTGCGGCGCGCCGTGCGCGCCCAAGGGCGCAAGCTCCTGCCGGACCCCAACCCGGAACGCGGCATGTTCTACCGGAGCGACCACTTCGAGTTCCTGCGCGCTGGGGTCCCCGCGTTGTACATGAAGGCGGGCGACGACTACGCCGACCATCCGCCGGGTTACGGCCAGCAACGGGTCAACGAGTACATCGACCGCGACTATCACAAGCCCGGGGACGAGGTGAAGCCGGGCTGGGACCTGCGCGGGGCGGCGGAGGACCTTGGGATCCTGCATGCCGTGGGATGGCGGCTGGCGGACGGCTCGTCATGGCCGTCGTGGAGCCGCACGAGCGAGTTTCGCGACGCGGGGATGCGCCGGCGGCCGGGGAGGTAGCCATGTCCATGGGCGGGCCGTTGGTCGAGTTCGAGGGGTTCACGCTGGAGCTGCGGACGGAGCAGGGCCCGTTGCGCGTGCTGGACGGCGTGGACCTGCGGATCGACGAGGGCGAGGTGCTGGCGTTGGTGGGCGAGAGCGGCAGCGGCAAGACGCTGTGCGCGCAGTCGGTAACGCGGCTTCTCGGGGATGACCGGGCGCGATGCACGCGGGGCGGGGTGCGCCTTGCGGGCGTTGATGTCTTCAAGGCGGACGAGCGGGCGTTGCGAAGGCTGCGGGGCGCGACGGCGGGGCACGTGTTCCAGGAACCGGCCGCCGCCCTCAACCCGGTGATGCGCGTGGGGGACCAGGTGCTGGAGTCGCTCCGGCTGCACCGGCCAACCGAGGCGACCCGCGCCGAGGTCGTGCGATGGCTTGCCCGGGTCGGGATCCCGGCTCCGGAGCATCGCGCCCGGCAATACCCCCACGAGTTGTCCGGGGGCCTGCAGCAACGCGTGGCCATCGCCATCGCCTTGGCGCCGCGCCCCCGATTGCTCGTGGCCGACGAGCCCACGACGGCGCTCGACGTCACCGTGCAAGCGCAGGTCCTTGAGCTGCTGCGCGAGCTTCGCCGGGAAGTCGGCATGGCCATCCTCCTCGTCACGCACAACCTCGGCGTGGCCGAGTCCATCGCCGACCGCATCGCGGTCCTGTATGCGGGGCAGGTGGTGGAGGAGGGGTCGGCCGCATCCATGCTCTCGAATCCATCGCATCCGTACACGCGCGCCCTCGTGGCGGCCATCCCGCGAATGGGCCATGCCCGGGGCGAGCTGGCTTCGGTGCCGGGCGGCGTCCCCGCGCCGGGCTCATGGCCGGGCGGATGCCGGTTCCATCCGCGTTGCCCGGTGGCACGACCCTCGTGCGCCATGGAAACGCCCCCGTGGACGGCCTTCGCCGCCGGCCATGGATCGCGCTGCCCGTATCCTGCCGGAGGCGACCGGGCATGAGCCTGCTGGAGGTCCATGACGTGCGGATGCACTACCCGGCGAGTCCGGACGCGTGGGGACGCCCGCGAGCATGGCTTCGCGCGGTGGATGGGGTCAGCCTTTCGATCGCGGAGGGCGAGGTCGTTGGACTGGTAGGCGAAAGCGGGTGCGGGAAGAGCACCCTCGGGCGCGTGATCACCGGGCTTGAAAGGCCAACGGCGGGGACGGTGCGATTCGGGGGCCGCGACGTGGCCGGGCGTGCGGGCACGCCGGGGTTGCAACTGGTCTTCCAGGATTCGCTGGGCTCCATGGACCCACGCTGGACGGCGGCGGAGATCGTCTCGGAACCATGGCGGGCACGGGGGCGGCGGATGGCGCGGGGGGAGCTCCGGCGCAAGGTTGCCGGGCTGCTTTCGGACGTGGGCCTTGAGGCCGCCGCGATGGACCGGTACCCGCATGAGTTCAGCGGCGGGCAACGGCAGAGAATCGGACTTGCCCGGGCGCTTGCGGACGAGCCGCGCCTGCTGGTGTGCGACGAGGTGGTGAGCGCGCTCGACGTGTCGGTGCAGGCGCAGGTGGTGAACTTGCTCATGCGTCTCCGGCGCGAACGCGGCATGGCGATGCTGTTCATCTCCCATGACCTTGCCGTGGTGGAGCACGTGTCCGCGCGGATGGCGGTGATGTATCTCGGCCGCATCATCGAGGAGGGCCGGGCCCGCGAGGTGTGCGCGCGGCCGCTGCATCCGTACACGGCGGCGTTGGTGTCCGCCGTGCCGGAGCCGGGACGCGCGAGGGGTGGTCCCGCGCTGCAAGGCGAGCCGCCCTCGCCGTTGTCCCCGCCCCCGGGATGCACGTTCCACCTGCGTTGTCCGATCGCGACGACCCGATGCGGGGCCGTGTCGCCGTCATGGCGGGAGGCGTCGCCGGGGCGGTGGGTCGCCTGCCATGAGGCGGGGCCGACGGATCCGGGGGTGCAAGCGAGCCCGGCAGGAACGAGGTGACGTGGGCCATGGCCGCGAAAGGCGGCCGTGGCAGGAAGGTGGCGCGCCCGCGCCAAAAAGTCGTGCCTCTCGCCCGGCCGCGGAGGGCGTGGTCAGGCTTTCCCCGATGGTCGCCGCACTCGTTGCCCTCGCGGGGCGGACCCGCGGCGCCCTTCTCCGCGACCCATCCTGCCTACGGGAAGCACGACACGGCCAACCCGGTCCGCGCACGCACCCCGGCCGCCGTCTCCTCCAATTCCCCGGGCGTCAGCCTTGTCGCCCATGCCTCCGGCGTCGGGCGCGCGATGGTGTAGGCATGGACCTCCTTGATCCGTCCGCCCCCGTCCATGATCGCCCGAAGACGGCCGCAATACGCCTCCAGCTCCCCGGGCGACATCCGCTCGCCGTTCATCCGGAGGAACAACGTCTGGATGATGATCGGCCGCTCGCGTGCCGTGGACAGGAGGTTCGCGAGCACGCGCTGGAACGACACCGACGTCCGGTTCACGGCGCGATAGTAGCCCTCCGTCCCCGCGTCGAGCTTGGCCCAGACCTCGCCGTGGTTGGCATCCATGAGCGCCAATCCCTCCTTCACCGACGCCTTGTCGAGGCCGGCCGCGTCCGTGATCAGCACGATCTTGGCGTCGTCCAGCCGCCGCGAACGGCGCACGTCCGCCACCATGCGCACGCATTCCGGGAAGTTGTGAACCATCGTGGGCTCGCCGTCGCCGCTGAACGCGATGTCCCGAATGTGCCGTGTCAGGTCGCCCGTCTCGGCGAACTTCGGGTCCCGGGCCAGCTCGCCGGCCAACGCCCCGTCCACCAGACGGCACAGCTCCGCGCGCGCCTTCAGCAGGTCGAGCACCCGCGTCGCGGGCGGCGTCTTCCGGTCCACCTCGCAATACACGCAGTCGAAGTTGCAGGCCTTGTCCGGGTTCAGGTTCACCCCGATCGAGAGCCCGCGCGACCGGCGCGACACGACCGGGTACACATACGTGAACTCCCCGAAGACCCGGCTGTGGTCCCGGACGCTTTGCCAATGGTTCTGGACCGGCCCAGGCCGGTCCTCGGGCGTGCCGGACGAACCGGCGGATTCAACGGAGGTGCTCAAGCAATCAACGCCCGGCAAGGAACGCGGGCACCCCGACTTCAAGCCTCGCGTCCCCCGGACGCAACCGCTCATTTGCCCGCCCAATCCATGGGAGGCGAGAAGGCCGCCGGGGGCAGGTTTCATTCGTGGATGCCAAGGTGTGAAGGGTGCCGGCAGGGTCCGAACTCGGGCGGGGCCGCGTGGGGCGAGAACCGGGCGCTCACAAATCCCTGACGTGGGAATTGGGAGGGCATCTTGGGCCTTGAGTGCCAGGAGGGGTGCGCCTTCATGCTTGGCCCGTCATGTCATCTCCAATGCGTGTTGGGATCGTGGGGTGCGGGTTCATTGCGGACGTGATCGCCCATGCGATCGCCGAGACGGACGCGGCGGTGCTCGGGGCGGTGGCCAGCCGGCGCCGGGAGACGGCCGAGGCCTTCGCGGCAAGGCACGGCGGGCCCGGGGTGTTTGCGTCGTGGGAGGAGCTCATGGCCTCGTCCCGGGTGGATGCCGTGTACGTGGCGACGCCCACGGCGGCGCGCGAGGCCGTCGCGGTGGGCGCGGCCCGGGCCGGCAAGCACGTGCTTGCGGACAAGCCATTCCTGTCGCTGGCGTCGGTCCGGAGGATTGCCGCGGCATGCCGGGACGGCGGGGTGGCCTTCATGGATGCCACCCACTTCACCCATCACCCCCGCACGGCCCTGTTGAAGCGGGAACGCCGGGACCGCATCGGCGCGCTCGAGGCGGTCCAGTCGGTCTTCTTCTTTCCCAACATGGACCGGGCGAACATCCGGTACGACGCGACGAAGGAGCCGACCGGGGCGATCGGGGACATGGCATGGTACTCGATGCGTGCGGCGGCGGAGTTCCTGCCGGCCGATGCATCGCCCGTGAGGGTGACGGCGGAGGGAACGAGGGACCCGGTCACCGGCACCTGGGTCCGCAGCGCGGGTTGCATCCGGTTCTCGGACGGAAGCACGACGACATGGGACGCGGGGTTTACGGTGGGGTCGTTGGTGATGGACCTGGGCCTGTTCGGGCGGGGTGGGTCGATCCATGTGGACGACTACGTGCTGGACTGGGCGGGGGGAATGCTCGGGGCCGACCGCGGCGCATGGGTGGGGTTCGTGCAGAGGAACGGGCCCGCGGCGCCGGCGTCGTTCCAGCGGGTGGCGACGCCATCGCCGACGCGGCAGGCGGTCCGGATGGTCGAGCACCTTGCGCGGCTTTCACGCGACCCGCGCGGGCTGGAGGCGGCGGAGGCGGTCCGGTTGGCGGAGCGGACCCAGGGCCTTGTGGACCTTGTCGCGGAGGCGGCGGGCAGGGCCTGAGGCTTCACGATGAATTCACGATGAACCCGGAGGTTCGCAGGCTCGTCGAGCTGCACCGGCTCACGCCGTTGCCGGTGGAAGGCACGTGGTTCCGGGGCACATGGCGTTCGCGCCGGGAACTGCCGTCCGGCAAGCCCATGGGGACGGCGATGATCGGGCTGTACTCCGAGGAGCCGCCAAGCTTCTCCCTGTTCCACCGGCTGACGGAGGACGAGACATGGCACTTCTACGGGGGCGCGCCGCTCCGGCTCGTCTTGCTGCATCCGGACGGTCGCGACGAGGACGTGTACCTTGGGCCGGGACCGGGCCAGCATGTGCAGTACGTGGTGCCGGCCGGGACATGGCAGGCCGGGCACGTGACGGAGGGGGGCGGCCATGCGTTGTTTGGTTGCACGCTCGCGCCGGGGTTCGTGGACGAGATGTTCGAGGGCGGGACGCGCGCCATGTTGATGGCGCGGTACCCGCGGCGTGCGGCCGACATCGAGCGGTTTGCTTGCCCGGACGGCGAGACGCGGATGCCGGGCAACGTGGCGACGTGACGACGTGACGACGTGACGACGGGGAGCGTCGCTCGCGCCGGGATTCAGGCGCCGTAACGGGCAATCTTGGCGTCGAGACGGGCGGAGCGCTCGGGGTCGAGGAGCAGGCCGGGGAAGTCGCGGACGAGCTCGGCGCGCGACGGGAGGCGGCCCCATGCGGTGAGCGTGAAGGCTTCATGGGCGCGGCCGACGGGCAGCCCGAGCTCGCGGGATTGCCGGTCGAAGCGTTGGCGAAGCTTGGAGGCCCATTCGGCGAGGCTGGCGGTGGGCTCGATGTGGTGCCGGGCGATCCACGGGAGCCATTCGTTGATCTGGCTCTGGTGGCACCATGACTCCGCCGCGACCACGTCGAACGCCGGCTCCACGTCCACGACGAGGTCACACGGGTTCGCCCCGGCCATGTAGCCGTCGTAGGTATTGAGGATCACCGGCGTGGGGATCCACTCGGGGCGGGACTCGTCGGATGCCGGGTACTCGGAGAGGAAGGCGTGGGGAACGTTGATCATGTAGGCGACGCGCCGGACGGCCTCCGCGACGGTGAGGTGGTCCGGGTGAACGCCCGCGAGCGGGTCGAAGGGCCACGGCGGGCAGAAGAGGTAGTCGGGCTTGAACTCGCGGATGGACTTCCAGAGGGCGGCAAGGAGGTCGGTCGTGAGGGTGCGGCAAGCCTCCTCGAAGGGCTCGCCCGACGGCTTCAGGAGAAGCTCCCACTCGTAGTGGCCAACGGCGGCGCTCGCGGCCTGCTCCGCCTTGCGCATCCGTGCGGTTTCCCCGCGGGGACGGAAATGATGACCGGAACGGCCGTCGGTGCAGATCAACGCGCGGGCGCGGAACCCCGGGGGGGCGGCGCGGCGCATGAGCTCGAAGGTTCCGGCGGCGACGAACTCGAAGTCGTCGAAGTGGGCATGGATGCAGAGGACTCGCATGGGCGGCAAGGAGGGGGAGCGGGGCGCGGGGGTGGGTCAGCCGGGGTAGCCGTGGAGGGCGGCGAGGAAGTCGCGGACTGCGGCATGGAGGCCGACGAGGACGGCGCGGCTGATGATGCTGTGGCCGATGTTGAGCTCGACAAGGTGGGGGACGAGGTGGAGGAGGGGGAGGTTCTGGAGGTTGAGGCCATGGCCGGCGTTGACCTTGAGGCCAAGGCCATGGGCATGGCGCGCGGCCACGACGAGGCGCTCGAGCTGGACGTTGCGTTCGTGCTTGGAATGCCATGCCTCGGCGTAGGCCCCGGTATGCAGCTCGACGAACTGCGCGCCCGCCGCGGCCGCCGCGTCGAGCTGGGCCGGCTCGGGGTCCACGAAGAGGCTGACCTCGATGCCCGCGTCCACGAGGCGCCGCGTGCAATCCCGGACCGGCCCGGGCGAGCCTGCGACATCAAGCCCGCCCTCGGTGGTGACCTCGGTGCGCTTCTCCGGGACGAGGCAACAGGCATGGGGCCCGAGCCGGAGGGCGACGTCGAGGATCTCGGGCACGACGGCCATCTCGAAGTTGAGGCGCGTGCGGATGGATTGCCGGAGCCGGAACACGTCGGCGTCAAGGATGTGGCGCCGGTCCTCGCGCAGGTGGGCCGTGATGCCATGAGCGCCGGCGTCCTCGGCGGCGAGGGCGGCGGCGACGGGGTCGGGCTCGCCATGGCCGCGGCCGCGGTAGCGGGCCTGACGGAGGGTGGCGACGTGGTCGATGTTGACGCCAAGCCTGAGCATGGGCGGCGGGGATGAGGGCGATGCGGCGCGCGGGCTTGGCGCTTACTTGGGCAGGGGCGGCAAGGCTCCCGGACGGGCATGGAGGCCGTGCGGGGCGTCTATCCATCGGGAGAGCAGCGTCATCTCGAGGCCATCAAGGCCGATGTCGGACTTGCGCAGGAAGGTGTACTCGGTGGGGGACACGCGGAGGACCTCGGTGACGGCGTTGCCGAGGTCGGGGGCGATGTTCATGAACCAGCGGCGGGCAAGGGCCCTCGCCGGGAAAGGCGCAAGGCGTTGGGCCATCTTGTTGAAGTCAAAGGCGACGTTCCAATGGAGGAACGATTCCCCGGCGATTTCCCATTCGTAGGCGACCAAGGCGGGACGGTGGACCTGGGCGACCAGCTCGGCGGGGAGGGGGTTGGTGCTGACCATGGGGGGGGTAAGGGAGGCGATGAGATACTGCTGGCCGTCCTGCTGGTACGGGAGGAGGGCGGGCTGGCAAGCCTTGAGGCCGAGGACGGCGAGGGCCGAGTTGTTGGTGGCCATCACGAGGCGGCCCTCGTAGCGCGGCCCCCCGGCGGATTCCGCGAAGAGGGGGCGGATGTCGGACTCGACCTTGGCGAGGCGTGCCGCAGGCTTTTCAACGGGGAAGGCGACCCAGTTGCGGAACAGGTTCTTGGGCTGGGCCCAACCGAACAACTGGGAGGGCGCCGCGCCGCCGGCCAGCGTGGCCATCCACCCGACCTTCTCCACCAGCGGCGCGGCGCCGCGGATGGCCTGGAAGCGGATGATGGGGTCGCGGATCGCGCCGTCCGGGATCTTCCATGGCCCGGGCTCGGCAAGGGGCGGAGCTGCGAAGGAAAGGCTTGCGGCGGTGCGGACGACGCCGTTGCTGGGGAAGAGGCTTGCCTTGAGGAAGGGCCATGCGTCATGGCCCGTGCCGAGGACCCTGGGGAGGTCCAGCTCGGCGGAGACGAAGCCGGCGACGGGACGGCCGGTTTCCTTCCATGCACGCGCGAGCCCGGGGGCGTCCGACGCGGCCAGGAACCATCCGTTGGTGGAGAGCGTGGGCGGGGCGCCGGCGACGCGAAGGCTGGCCGCGGCCTCGGCCATGCGCGCGGCGACGGCGGGAGGGACGCGCACGGCGACGTGCCAGCCATGGCGGGTGACCTCGCCGAGGGACTCATGGTCGAGGATGGCCTCCACGAGGGGAACCAGCCGTGATGCGCGGGCGGCATCCTCGGCGCCCGCCATGCGCTGGACGACGAAGCGCGCCATGTTGGTGGCGACGCGCCCGCCGACGCCGGCGGCGTCCGGGTGCGAGAGGGGCCGCCTTGAGCTGGGGCACGGCGGCCTGCTCCCTCAGGGCTTGCCCACCCACGGCATGCCAGCGCGCGATGGGCCGGTCGGCGGCTTCCTTGGCGGCGCCCAGCACGCCCTGCGCGGCGACTGCGGAGAACAGGAGGAATGTCCAACGGATGCTCATGAACGCGTCCTTGGTGCCAAACCTCGGGGCCACAATCAATGCCACTGTTCCGGCCCTGATCCGCGCGCAAGGCGTTTTTGAGTGCAGGGCTCGCGCCTGTTGCGGCGCGGCCAGAGGGTGGATCCAGCGGCCCCTCTTCGCGTCTTCGTGTGATTCAAAAACCACGCCTTTCCATGCGGCGGACCCGTGACGCATGCCGCCGGGATTTCCTCACGCGAAGATCAGGGCCAAGGCGGGCCTTGGTTGATTGGGCCAGTGAAACCTGGCCGGTCGGCCAACCGGCGGTTTCCTTGGTAGACATGGAGACGCGAAGAATGCAGTCACGGGGATGCCCATCCGCCACGACGGCGTGTTGGCACGCAGCCTGAGGCAACTTGCCGGCGGGGGGATCGGGAGATCCAGGCCTGC
>CAIYFP010000460.1 GCA_903925515.1 uncultured Verrucomicrobiota bacterium | reverse complement strand
TTGGAAGGATCACTCACGATCGTGAAGGTCATGCTGGGCCCGTCCACGTCGGAGGCCGACAGCGCAAGCGCGGTGGGCGTGTCCTCGTCTAGGCTCAGGGTTCGATTGGAGGCGGTCGGGCCGTCGTTCACCGACGCCAACTGGATCGACACGGTCGCGGGCGCCGAATCCACGGTCCCGTCGTTCACCTTGAACGTGAACGAGTCCGGGCCATTCGCGTTCGGGTCCGGCACGTAAGTCCGGCTGCGCCCGCTTCCGGTGAGCGTTCCCTTCGTCGGTCCGCTCACGATGGCGTAGGACAATACGTCGTTGTCCGCGTCGGTCCCGGCCAACAGGATGGAAAGATTGACGTCCTCCGTTCCCGCCAGGGCCTGCGCGTTCGCCACGGGGGCCCGATTGGAGTCGAGGACGACGAGGTTGAAGCTTCTGCTGGCCACCAAAGACGGCTCCGCATCGTCAAAGACCTCCACCACCACGGGGTACGTCGCCGGCCCGTCCGTCGTGCTGGGTGTCCATGAGAGGAGGCCGGTCACCACGTTCAGTTGCATCCCCGACGGCCCGCTTGCCAACCGGTAGCGAAGCACGTTCGGCGGCAGGTCGCCGTCCGTCCCGGCCAAGCCCAGCGACCATGCCTGCGCCTCCGTCGCCTGCTGCGGCGGAACATCGGCCAACTGCGGCGGCTGGTTCGTCTCCGTCACCCCAACCACAAACGTCCGCTGCGAGCTCAACGGGACCGCCGCATCATCCGTCACCGACACCGTCACCGAATACGACCCCGGCCCCTGCCCCTCCGAAGGCGTCCACTGCAACATGCCCGTCTGGGCGTTGACCTGCATGCCCGCAGGCCCCGACACGATCGCGTAGGTGATGCCATTGGCAGGCACGTCCGCGTCCGTTCCCGCCAGCTGCACCTGCAATTCCTGTCCCTCGGCAACACCCAGCGTCCCGATCGATGCCAAGACCGGGACCCGGTTCGACTCCCGCACCTCGATCGAATACGCGCGCTCCACGGCAGCCCCCCCGTCGTCCTCCAGCCTCACCCTTGCCGTGTACGACCCCGGACCTTGGGCTTCCGTCGGTGTCCACGTCATGACGCCCGACGAGCTCAAGGCAAGTCCCGCAGGTCCCTCCAGCAAGCTGTAGCTCAGGCCTTGGATTGGCAGGTCGGCATCCGTGCCGCCCATGGACAAGCTCCATGCGGTCATCTCGGGGATGCTCAACGCTCCAAGGTCCGGAAGAACCGGCGCCGTCGCCACCTCCCGCACTAGAACGACAAGCTCGACCTCGCTCGACGCCCCGGCCGTGTCCGTCGCGCGCACGCGAACCACCTGCGTCGAGGGTCCCTGCGCCTCCGTCGGGGTCCAGGTCAACATTCCTGTCCCGCCCACCGCCATGCCGGCCGGCCCGGCCAGCAACGAGTAGGCGATCGATTGCACGGGGATGTCCACGTCCGTCGCCACCAGTTGCAAGGCCAGCGTCGTCCCCTCGTCAACGCTCACGCCCGACACCGCGCCAAACTCAGGCCCGAGGTTGACCTCGGTCACCGTCACCTGGAACGACCGCGTTGCACTCAGGACAGGGTACCCGTCGTCCTCCACTCTCACGGTCACCGCATACACCCCCGGACCCGCCGCCTCGGACGGAATCCATGTCAACCGCCCCGCCGCCGACACGTTCATTCCCGCCGGCCCGCTTACGAGGCTGAATGCAAGGTTGTTCTGGGGCACGTCCGCGTCGAAGGCGACAAGGTCGATGCCCAGCAGGGTTCCCTCCGCCACGGAACGGTCCGACACCGGATTCAGCTGCGGTGCCGTGTTCACCGGGGGCAAACGCAACACGAACTGGTTCGTCACCCATGCCACGCCGTCGGTCACCGCGATCACCACCGTGTTCGTCGAAGGCCTCTGCTCCTCGTACGGATCCCACCGGAATTCCGTGCCCACGACCTCCGATCCCTCCGGGCCACTCACCAACACATAGGAGAGAGACTGCAACGGTAGGTCTGCGTCGGTGGCAACCAGCGGAAGCACGTACGGATCCAATCCACTCAAGACCACGTCGGCCAACGCTGCGAACACGGGAGCTTGGTTGGCCTCAGTCACGTGGATCGTAAAGCTTCCCGCGCTCGAAGCCTCGCCGTCGCTGGCGGATACCCGCACAAGGAAGCTCTGGCCCCCCGCAAGCTCCGGGGGGGTCCACTGGAAGATCCCTCCCACCACCGCCGCGCCCGGAGGACCCTCCACCAGGGTGATAACGATCGGTTGCGCCGGCACGTCCGGGTCCTGAACCGTCACGGATCGTGCGTGCGGCGCCGTCTCCGGAATGGTGACGTCCGTCAACCCCACGAAGCCGGGCGATCGGTTGTTGTTCCCGACGAGCTCGATCGACCAGCTCTCCAGCCTCATCCCCCCGCCGGGGCTCATGTCGGCGATCGCCAACCGCCATGTCCCGTTCCCCACCTGCCCGTTCAGCGCAGACAACATCGCCGGACGCAACGCGGATTCCGGGACCAACCTTCCGTCCGGTTGAATGTCCCCGGTTAGCGAACCCAAGGACCACTCCAACAAATGAACGTCCGCCGTCGCTGCGCCCTCGCGCGTCGCATCATCCCTGAAAACCACGTCCCATCCGTCGTACCCAAAGCCGGCACCGTCGGTCGTCGTCACCCCAACCCGGTTCAGCAAGACTGCCGTCGCCCCGAAGTCCTTCGTCAACGTCACCACCATGTCCGAGGCAAACCCCATGCCGCCGGGGTTGCCCGCCAACTTCAACCCGACTCGCACCTGCGTCACATCCACGATGGCGGAGTCGGATATCGTCGCCGTGAACACGACGGGCGGGTCCTGCAACCCGCCGAGGTCATGGCCCGCCATGAACGTCCGCACCGCCTCCGTCACCATCCCCCGCCCGTGAACCGACATGCATGCATGCAGCATCGCAAGGAGCCAGGTCCCAAAAAGCAAGGACCCACGACCGCCCTCCCTGCCAAACCTCGCGCGATTCCTGCCAGCCATTTCCCTCGTCCTCGCCATGCCTAGTCTCCGCCCACCGCCGTCTTCAGCACCGTCACGGTCGCACGCGCCACATGCCCGGCACCGTCGGAAACCTCGTATTCGAAACTCCCAGGCCCCTCGTTGGTCACCGGCGCCGAGTAGATGGCCGAGGACCCGTCGAGAACAACCTCGGCACCCGCCGGCAAGG
>CAIYFP010000459.1 GCA_903925515.1 uncultured Verrucomicrobiota bacterium | reverse complement strand
GTCGAGCGATGAAGATTCCGACGGAACCGTTTGTGGATGGCGCGTGGCGTGCAGCGGGTGGGACTTGCCGGACCCGCTTGATCAACCCTGCGACGGAGGAGGTGCTTGCAGAAGTGGGCGCGGCGACCGTCGGGGACGTGGACGGGGCGGTGGCATCGGCGCATCGGGCATGGGAGGCGGGTTGGCGGGACCTCGCGCCCGGAAGGCGGGCGGAGATTTTGTATCGGGTTGCGAGGCTTCTTCGCGAGCACGTGGAGGAGCTCGGCAAGCTTGAGGAGTTGCAGGTTGGAAAGCCGATCGCGGACGCGCGAGATGAGGCGGGCTTGGCGGCGCGGGTGTTTGAATACTACGCGGGCGCGGTGTCGCAGTTTGGTGGCCAGACGTTGCCGGTGGCCCGGGGGGGATTCGACTTCACGCTCAAGCAATCGATGGGGGTGGTCGCGGCGATCGTGCCGTGGAACTTCCCGTTGCCGATTGCGGCATGGAAGGCTGCGCCGGCCTTGGCGGCAGGCAACGCGGTGGTCCTGAAGCCCGCGAGCATTTCGCCCCTGACGGCGCTGCGGATGGCGGAGTTGGCGACGGAGGCGGGGCTTCCGGCCGGGGTGTTGCAGGTGTTGCCGGGGAGCGGGTCCGTGGTGGGCGACGCGCTGGTAACGCATGCGAAGGTCAGGAAGGTTTCGTTCACGGGATCGACGGAGGTGGGGCGGCACATCATGCGGCTGGCGGCAGGGAACCTGACGCGGGTGTCGCTGGAGCTGGGAGGCAAGAGCCCGAACATCGTGTTTGCGGACGCGGACTGGGAAAAGGCGGCGGACACGTCGCCGATGAGCGTGTTTGCGAACACGGGGCAGGATTGCTGTGCGCGGAGCCGGATGTTCGTGGAGAGGCCGGTCTTCGAGGCGTTTATGGAGCGGTTCATCGCGGCGACGCGAGCGTTGGTGGTGGGGGACCCGTCGTTGGAAGCAACGCAGTTGGGACCGATGGCGTCGGCAGGGCAACGGGAGGTGGTGGAGGGATATCTTGCGGATGCCCGGGCGCGAGGGACGCGGTTTGCTTGCGGCGGGGGGCGACCGGCTGGACGCGGGTTTTACATGGAGCCGACGGTTCTGGTTGGGGTTGGGCGGGGGGACCGTTGCTGGCGGGAAGAGATCTTCGGGCCGGTGGTGGCGGTGGTGCCGTTCGACGACGAGGCGGCGATGCTGAGGGAGGTGAACGATTCGCCCTATGGGTTAAGCGGGTCGGTGTGGACGCGTGACCTTGCGAGGGTATTGCGGGTGAGCCGTGCGGTCGAAAGCGGGGTGTTGAGCGTCAATTGCCACAACAGCGTGCACGTGGAGGCGCCGTTCGGAGGGTTCAAGACTTCGGGCCTGGGTCGGGACCTTGGGATGGCGGCGATGGACGGGTACACGGAGACGAAGAACGTGTACGTGGCCTGCTAGCGGCGCGGAACGGAAACCATGGCGGAAGGAGAAGGCATGAAGCTGGAGGAGTTGGCGTCGGCGGTGACGGAAGGGCGGATTGACACGGTCATGGTGGGGTTTCCGGACCCGTTCGGGCGGCTGGTGGGGAAGCGGTTCCGGGCGGGCTTCTTTCTCGAGTCGGTGGCATCGCACGGCACGCATGGCTGCAATTACCTGCTGACGGTCAACATGGACATGGACCCGTTGGAGGGTTTCGGGGTTGCGAACTGGGAGTCTGGCTTTGGTGATTTTGTGATGCGGCCGGACCTATCGACGTTGCGAGAGATACCATGGCATCCGGGCACGGCGTTGGTGTTGTGCGACTACGTGAGGGAGGACGGGTCGCTGGTGGCGGAGGCGCCCCGGTCGGTGTTGCGTGGGCAACTGGAACGGTTGAAGGCCATGGGCTGGCATTGCGAGAGCGCGAGCGAACTGGAGTTCTACTTGTTCAACCAGACGTACCATGAGGCGTTTGAGTCGGGGTACCGGGACCTTCGGCCTTCGAGCGACTATCGCATAGACTACCACCTGATGCAGCCGGGGCGGGACGAGGGACTGATGCGCGCGATTCGGAACGGGATGGCGGCGGCGCGGGTTCCGGTGGAGAGCAGCAAGGGGGAGTGGAGCCGTGGGCAGCACGAGATCAACTTCACGCATGACGAGCCGATGGCGATGTCGGACATGCACGTGTTGTTCAAGCAGGGGGTGCGTGAACTGGCCGCCCAGCATGGGAAGGCGGTGACGTTCATGGCGAAGTACGCGCCGTCGGAGGCGGGCAACTCGTGCCATTTGCACATGAGCCTTTGGAAGGAGGGCCGGCCGGCGTTTTGGGATGAGGCGAGCGGGGCCGGGTCGGGCTTGTTCCGGGCGTTCCTTGGCGGCTTGCTGCGATATGGGCCCGAGCTTTGCCTGATGTTTGCGCCGACGATCAACAGCTACAAGCGGTACCAAGCCGGGAGCTGGGCGCCGACCCGGATGGCGTGGTCCACGGACAACCGGACGTGCGGTTTCCGGATCGTGGGGCATGGGAAGTCGTTCCGGATCGAGAACCGGATGCCGGGCGCGGACGCGAACGTGTACCTTGCGTTCTCGGCGATGCTGGCGGCGGGCATGGCGGGGGTGGAGGAGGGGTTGGACTGCGGGGAACGATACGTGGGGAACGCCTACGTGGATCCGTCCCTCGCGCGGTTGCCGGGCAGCCTTGGGGACGCCGCGAGACTGCTGGACGGGTCGGCGATGGCGCGCCGGGCCTTTGGGGACGCCGTGGTGGAGTTCTTGGTGCGGCACGCGTTCCTCGAGTGCGAGTCGTTCGGAGGGGCGGTGACGGACTGGGAGAAGCGGCGATACTTCGAGCAGGTTTAGGATGAGCTTGGCCGGGTCGGGCGTGGGTGGGTCCGGCGGCCGGCCTTGCGGATTCTTGCGGCCTTCAAGGGCGAAGTTTGGGCGTGCTTTCGAGGGCGGCGCGTCCCTAGCCTTCCCCATGCTCGTTTGGGTTTTCGCGTTTCTCTTTGCGTTGATGTTTGGCGCGCTTGGTTATGGGTCAGGCGCGATCCGGATGCTGGTGGCGTTGGTGGGGACGGTGGTGGCGGCCTTGGTGATGGACCCGCTTGCGCGGCTGCTGGAGCCGGCGGCGGCGAAGGTGGCGGCGGACAACATCGCGTTGCAGCAAATGTTGCCCGGGTTTGTGTCGTTCATCGTGGTTTGGCTGGCGATCTATGGGCTGGGGTTTCTTGCGCACCAGCCGATCGTGTTTCATGTCAAGTACAACGAGGATGACGCGACGCGGGAGCAGTTCGGGAGGATGAACCAGGCGGGTGGGCTGGTGATCGGCTTGCTGATTGGGCTGGCGGTTTTCCTGATGGCGGGCAAGCGGATCTACGCGGGCGGCTACCTGACGGCGCAGACGACGGGCGAGGGGACGAACGAGCCGGGCTTGGTCAAGCTGGGAACGGCGTTGCGACGTTCCATGTCTGGCACGCCATGGGAGCGGACGTTTGGCGCGCTGGACCGGACGCCGGCGCGGTTCTACGAGGTGTCCGACGTGCTGGGATTGATCTATGAGAATCCCGCCGTTCTCGAGTATCTCAGGGATTACCCGCCGTTCTATTCGCTCGAAGGCAAGCAGGAGATCACGGACATGGCGGGCGACGAGGAGTTCATGGGGTTGCTGCGCGACAAGGCGGGGTTCTCGCCCATCGTGAATCATGGCAGGACCCAGGCGTTGCTGGCGAACGGGGAGCTTACGGCGGCGCTGCTTGCGTTGGACCTTGCGGACTTCACGGCATGGGTGAAGACGGGCGTGTCGCCCAAGTACGCCGGGGAACGCATCCTTGGGCGTTGGCGAATTGACGTGGCCTCGGTGCTGCTGAGCATCCGGAGGCAGCGCGGCAACATCCCGCCCGCGGAGTTCGCGATGATCCGGATGATGATGCAGTCGATGCTATCGCCGTTGCGGTTCAAGTTCATGCCGGACGGACGGTACGTGGTGACCATGGCTCCGGGCGCACCCGCGGCCCAAGCTCCCGCCGCACCGGCCGAGCAGGTCCCAACGGCAGGGATGGACCCGGGGTTGGCGGCCCGGTACGGGATTGGGCGTCGCGGGGGTGCTGGAGAGGGGGCGGGACCAAAGCCCGGCATGGCGGCTCCGGCGGTTCCCAGCATGCCGAAGTTCGAGCTGCCCAAGGAAGTGATGGACGGAGGAAGATGGGAGCGGACGCCCGAGGGCAAGTACGCGCTGGAGGACGCTGGGAATTCCGGCCGGAAGTCGGCGGAGGGATCGTTCAACGAGCTGGGCCGGCTTGTGATCCCGATGCCCACGCTGAAGGCGTCGCTCGTGCTGATCCCCTCGAACTAGCCCGCCGAGGGCGCGGTGCCACCCGGGTCGGCTCAAGGAGACTGGCTTCCCGCGGGGCGCGTATCCTTCGGCCCCGGTGCCAGCTCGCGGTCAAACCAGTCCGCGAGCTTGGCCACCTCCACCGGCAAGGTGAGCCAAGGATGTCCCCCGCCCTTCTTGACCATCAACTCCGCCCTGCCTCCGGCCGACACGATGGCATCCCTCAGCCTCTCCGAGTGAGAGATCGGCACGACCGGGTCGGCGTCACCATGGATCAGGAGGAATGGGACATCCGTCCGTCCCACGCGATGCAGCGGTGAAACCGAGCGTGCTTGCGCGGTGATCTCGGATTCCGACCGACCCTGTGCACCGCCTTGGAAGAGCAGGGGGCCAAGGATCTTGAGATCACCGCGCTTCCCGTCCTTCCAGTCGAGGAAGTCTGTGGGCGGGAAGAAGACCCCGACGGCGCGCACGCGGGTCGAGTGGTGCATGAGGGGGTCCTTGCTCGCGGGATCGGCATCCTCCGGCGTCAGGCTTGCAAGGGTGGCCAAGTGTCCCCCGGCTGATGCTCCGGTGAGGCCGAGGCGGTCGGGGTCGATGGCATGATCCGGGGCATGAGCCTTGACCCAACGGATGCCCAGCTTGACGTGATGATCCATCTCGGCGGCGGTGTACCGGGTCCGTGAGCCCGGGCGGATGGCGAAGACGGTGTAGCCGCGCTGGCAGTGGATCTCGTACATGCCGGCGAGGGAGTGATCGCGAACCTTGCTGCGGTCCGAGTACCATGCCCCGCTGACGACATCCACGATGGCGAGGCCGTTGCTTGGCCCGCGCGGGACGAAGACATCCATGAGAAGTCCGGTGCCATGGACCTCGGCAAACACCGTGTCCCTGCGCTGGTGGAACGACTGAGCAACCGACCTGGAGTCTTGGACGAGCGCCATGGCAAAGGCCATGACGACTGCCCGCTGGGCACGAAAGGGTGGCATGTCAGGAGGCTGGCACGACGGACGGCCGGGTGGCGAGTTCCTGAGCAAAGGGGCGTGCTCAGGGTCCAAAGGCTTTTTCCGATTCCATTGGGACCACCCAGGCTTCAAGGTGCCCGCGTTCACCGAAGCAAAGCGTATGAAGCCGTATTCTCATCCTCGTGCGGGCCTTGGCGTGGCGGGCGTGGCGATCGCCCTTTTTGCGAGCGCGACCATGGCGGAAGTCCGAATGCCCGAGGGATTTCGCTCGGAGGTCGTGGTGGACGCCTCGGTGCTGAAGGAACCCATGGACGTCGCGTTTGCGCCGGACGGAGCCGCATGGGTGACGGGGCGTGCGGGCGACGTTTGGCGCGTTGACGTGGCACGACGCAAGGCCCATCGGGTTGGCGGCGTCGAGACGGACGTCAGCGGCGACCGAGGCCTGCATGGGATTGCATTTCACCCGGACTTCCCGCGCGTGCCGGAGGTCTTCCTTTCCTTCCACGCCAAGGATGCCCCAGATGGCATGTATCGGTCGCGGGTATCGGCCTTCAAGGTGGCAGGCAACGGTGATGGCTCCATGTTGGAGTCTGGCGCGGGGAGGGTTGTGGCGACATGGACGGGCGAGAAGGCGGGCCAGCATGTCGGGGGCGCACTGGTGGTTCATCCCCGCGAGAGGCTGCTCTATGTGACAACCGGGGAGAACAACCAGAACGCCAACCTCAGGAAGTACTGCAACGACCCGGAGAACCGTGCGCAATCGGTCGGGGACCTGCGGGGCAAGGTCCTGCGGGTGGGCCTCGACGGGTCGGTGCCGAAGGGCAACCCATTTGTGGGCAAGGCGGGCGCGGAGCCATGGGTGTACACCCGGGGGCATCGGCAAGCATGGTCGCTGTCGTATGACCCGGTGGTCGGGATCTTGGTGGGAGAGAACGGTGGCGACCTTGCGGATGACTATGACGAGGTGAACCGGGTGAAGGCGGGGGCCAACTTTGGATGGCCAAGGGTGTTTGGCGACGGCCTTGAGACGTCGAGCCGCACGAACCGGTTGGACGGGTTTGATTCGCCATGGTTTGCCTATAAGCGCAACGCCGGTGCATCCTGCACGGGGGCGTTGATCTATCGTGACGCGAGCAAGGGGGACGGCTTCCCGGCCCGGTACGAGGGCGGATTGTTCTACGCGGACTTCGCGCGGAAGTCGGTTCGCTTCGCGCCGGTGGACCGCAAGACCTTGGTGCCGGGAGAGAGCGAGGCCTTCATGCAAGGCATGACGGCCGGGCCCGTTCGGATTGGGGTGGGGCCGGACGGCGCCCTGTACGTGCTGACCCACGGGGGCGCGACCAAGGCGAGCGGCGACGACGCGTTGCTGCGGGTTACCTACGCCCGGTAAGGGGCGATGCGAGGCCCCGTGGCGTCGGGTTCACGCCTCGCGCGACATGATTTCGCGCAGCTGCGCCACCGATGCCGTGCCGGTGGTGCCGAGCTGGTGGACCACGCAGTGGGCTGCTGCCATGGCCAGATGCATGGCAAGCTGGAGGTTCGCCCCGGCAGCGAGGGCAGCGGCAAGGTTGGCCGTGACGGAATCGCCGGCCCCCACGACGTCGATGGGGCCGCGCACGGGCAAGGCGGGCTGATGCAGGGCGGCTTGGTAGGGGGCCGCGCCCACGATGCCGCGCTCGGCCATGGTGATGAAGACGGGGCGTTGGTTTTCCAAGGCAAGCGCTTCGGCCGCTTGCAGGACCCCGGGGAGGTGCAACGACGGGCGCCCCGACAGCAGGGCGAGCTCGGCCGCGTTCATCTTGAAGATGGAGGGCGGGAACCCGCGAAGAGAGCGACGAGAATCGGCAAGGATGGGAAGGACCGGCGACGCGGCCGCGACGGCGCCGACCGCGTGGAGGACAGGCCGGGTGACGACGCCCGTGTCCGGGACGTCCACTTGGTCCATGATGATGAGCGCGTCGAGTGACTGGGCGACCCCGGCAAGGTGCGCGGCGACCTTGGCAGAGAGTTCCCCGGGTGTCGCATCCCAGTTCTTGATGTCGAGCCGGCTCAGCTCGCGGGGTGGATGGCCGGGCTCGTGCAACAGGGGCTTGGTGTAGGTGAAGGTGCGGCGCGATGGAGACTGCACGATCCCGGAAGCGTCCACGCCGGGAAGTACGTTCAAGGCGCGAACCAACTCGAAGCCCTCGCCGTCTTCGCCGGCAATGCCGATCGCGTGGATGGTTCCGATCCCGAGGGCGACAAGGTTGTTGAGAATGGTGCCGGCAGCTCCGGGCTGGCATCGGACGCGGGTGATGTTGTGGACGGGAAGGCCGGTCTCGATGGAGGTCTCGGCGCGGGCGGGATCGATGTCGAAGTAACGGTCGAGGCAGAAGTCGCCCAGCACGGCGATCCTCAGCGACGGATACCGCGAGACGACGTCTTCAAAGCGGGGGGAAGTCATGGCGTGAAGCGGGTCAACGCCCAACAAGGCGGGCATGGAGGTGCTGGATGAAGGCGAGGTTGTCCGATTGCACGTAGCGCATGTCGCCGCCCATGCGGGAGAAGCTCTTGCAGAAGCGAAGGTAATAGGCGGCGCTCGTCCTTGGCGGCTCGCCCTGGCTCCAGTCCCAGTTCCCGCCGTCCTGCAAGTCCACGACGAAGATGGAATGGCCGGACACGGGAGGTCGGCCGTCTTGGAAACGCAGATTGTGGACGCAGCTCAGGGACTTCTCGAACACCTGCGGGGCCATGATGGCGGAGCCGACGGACAGGACGACCCCGTGGTCGAGGCCCTCGACGGCACCGGCGAAGAGGCGGAAGTCCATGCCGGCGGACCTGCCCACGACGCCCCCATTGAACAGGGGGTGGCACGCGATGATGTCATAGCCGATGCCGGGGTGGACGGTGACCGGGACGCGGATGCGGAAGGCCTGCGCAAGGATGCTGGCCTCCTTCCATCGGTGGAGGACATGGATGCCTCCTTGGCCAAGGTCGAATCGGCCTTGGGCTGCGAGCAAGTCCGCCGCGGCGGAGGCCAAGGGGTCGCTGCTGAACTGGGAGACCAAGGAGCGCAGGGACTCGGGATCAGGCATGTCGCAGCCGTCCTCGTGGATGTACCTCCCAAGGGCGACGCCGTAGCCCTCCGCGCGGAGAGCGCCCGTCATCAACGCGAGGTGGATGTTTCGCCCGGTCTCCTCCCATGCTCCAAACGTGCCCGTGGCGACGTTCTCCTCGACGGACTCACTGGACCGGCCGAGCCACGCGTACTCCCAGTCATGGATGGTTCCGGCGCCGTTGGTTGCGAGGTGGGTGATCCATCCCTCTTCCATGAGGTCCGTGACGAGGAGGGCCGCTCCATTTCGAAGAAGGTGCGCGCCGTACATGAGGATGACCTGGGCATCTCGGTTGCGGGCGAGGCGGATCCGGTCGGCTGCCAGCGCGACGGCGTCCAACACCGCAGGGGCCACGTCATGAAGGGGGGCGTCGAGGGGAACCAGGATTTGCCGAGCTTCCGTCAGGCTTCGTCTGTCAGACAGGGGAAGGGTCCTCAGGCGCCCAAGGTCCAAGGGTCTTGCGATTGGCATGACTATGTGGATGGGAGGGTTTCGCGGGACACGGCGCATTTCAAGCGTTGCCGGGCATGGACTTGGGCCGGGAGAGATCACGGGGTCTTGGAAGACTATGGACCTGCCCTCGACTTCCTGAGGGTGCCAAGGGAGAACTCAGGAAGGGTTCGCTGGCAGAGGGTGGAGAAACGTGCCGGGAAACGCTTGCTTTAAAGCATGGCTTTTAATATGCACCTGCGCCACGGAGGACGGGCGCGAGTAATCTTCGCGACCAACATCTCTATTTCGGCGATACATTCACCGGGAACCTTTTCGAAGACGTGGCGCGTTGGGAGACAACAAGAGATTGGTTTGAGGCTCTTGAGCCTCGCGTGCTCCTTTCTGGTGACCCAGTGTTCGAGGGAGGTCCCGGCGCGCTGATTGCGGAGGAAGTCGGCGGTCAGATCGAGGCGGTGTGCGAGACGAGTCCGGTGGAAGGGGCGTCGCCGTGTGGTGGCAACGGGATTGAACTCGACATTCTTGCCGGGGCGACGGTCCCCTTGCTCTTCGGGGATGGGGTTGGCGAGGCTGGCGAGGAGGTTGATAACTCGGTGTCCATGGGAAAGACCTCTGTGGGAGGCATGGACGTCTGCATGGAGGCGTGCCCTAGGGCTGGCAGTGCGGAATTTGGAGAGGGTTCCTCGGGCGAAAGGCGCCCGCTCTTGCCGATCAAGGGGGAATCTGCCGGGTGGGAGCCATGGGAAGCCGCGTCGGCGAGCGGCGACGCGGCGGGACGCAACGGAGGCGTCCTGGCGTTCACCGTGACCGATGCCATGGCGACGGCACCGGGTATTCGGGGACGCTGGGCTGCTCCAGCCGGGGATCCAGCCTCGATATCGGTCGCTTTGCCGAGCCAGATGGAACTGCCGGCATTCCAGCAGTACGCGCTCAACTTCGGATCTTCACCCATTACCCCGGCTGGCCCGGTGCTCGACGCAAGGATCACCTTCTCTGGCCCGTCGCTTTCATGGCTGGGTGATCCCGAAATTCG
>CAIYFP010000458.1 GCA_903925515.1 uncultured Verrucomicrobiota bacterium | reverse complement strand
TTGCGAAGCAGATGCTTGCGCAAGCCGAGGAGTGAGCGATGCGCGGGCCGGTGCCAGGCCCGTAACGAGCAAAGGACGAGGCCCTTGCAATGGAAAATCCAGCACGCCGACCGCCCCAACTGCATCGATGCGGATAGGTCAATAGGTCAAGGGCACGCCGACCCTCCCCTCATCAGCATCCATCTCGTACTGGAAGAGGAAGGACTTGTGCGGAACCCACTCCACGTGCCCGTCGCAATACACGACATGAACCCCGGCCGCGCCGTGATTGTCAGCCTCGTCCGGGTAGGCGGTGACATCCCCCATCCAATAGTTGTCCGCCACCAACCAAAACCGCGACGGCCCGGGCTCGACGCCCGCAAGGCCAAAAGCGTCATGGTACTATTGGTAGGACACCACCAAGTCCGTTGTCTTCCTGAGGTACGGGAGAATGCGCGTGCCTGCCCCTCCTTGGGGAACCTCCGTCCAGTAGGGTGTCCAATGCCCGATGAAGGCGTGGCTGAGATAACTCAGCCCGTGGGTCGCCTCCCTGCCGGAGGCGAGCCCCTGCAAGTCCACCAACTCCATCATGCCGGTGAATGGATTCGGCCCGGATCGTGTCGAGATGGAATTCCGGGTCGCGGGACAAACAAAGGGGCGCGTCGCCCGAATCAGGGGGTGCAGGTAGCCCATCGAAACATCCGCCGCCTCGGTCCTTCCCGACAGGCTTCGGCGAGCGTCATCCACGGCATAAACCAAGGATGCCTGCCCCATCTGCCTCAGGTTGCCGATGCATTGGATCTTTCGCGCCTTTCCCCGCGTGGACGCCATGGCGGGAAGCAACATCGCCGCCAGGACGCCAACCACCCCGACGACCACCATCAATTCCATCAGCGTGGCGCCCGAGCATCGACGGATGCCTTGCCTGGCCCGTACGTCGCGAGTCACGGCGTCCTCCCGCGTCCTGCATCCATCCCCTTGGCGTCAGCCCAACCCACCATGGCTCCTCCCATTGCCAGGAACGTCAGCAAAGCCCAACTCACCATCCCGAGGAACTCGGCATTCACCCATGGCGTCCACCGGGGCAAACGACCCAGGCAAGGGCAATCAAAATGTCCTTGGACAAACAGATGCAGCCTGTAAGCGAGGCAACATCCCACGAAGCCAAGCAGGGGCCATGAGCGAACCCTCCACCCCGCCCCCATGCCAGCCAATGACAGTGCGCTCGCAGTCTCCATCGCGACGGCCAACGCCAGCACCTGCCAGTGGGCGAGGAAGGGCACCACGGGGTCCAGGCCCACCGCCCGACCAGACCCCAGCACCAGCGGGAGCTTGGCGGCGGCCGTCATAAGCAGCACGGCCACGCAACCCCAACGTGTTTGCTGAATCATGCCTGCCACCTTGGGTTAAAGGATGAAGCTGGCGCGCACGGCTGAGTTCCCCTTTGTCACCTCGCACAACACCCAATCCGCCCGGCCGGGCTCCCAGTAATACACCAGGACGAGCGGGAGTGCGTGCGGCCCCGAGCGCGCCATCAGGGCCACGTGCGCGAATTGCGCAACGCCCGAGGCCCTCACCAAATCCTCCGCCGTCGGCCTCACGACGTACCATTGCCTGAACACCTGCGGCGATCCGTGCGATGGCAACCCAAGGCTAACATCCATGGCCCCGGGATCCCCGGTCGGGGACCGGAGGACGGCCGCCTTGAGGCTCGGCAGGCACAACGCGCCAACGCAGTTCGTGCAGGGGGCACCTCCCACCTCCTCGGCAACCTGAAGCCTCATCGCGTAGTTGAGCATGACATCTTGCAACATGGGATCCGATAGCCTCGGCAGTCGCGCCCTCGCGCGCTCGATGTCCGCTGGCCTCAGGGGCACGGCCTTCTCCGGTTGTCGAAGTTCCTCGGCGTAGCCGGGATCCAGGTCGTCGTAGGTCGTCGGCCCGGAGGCCATGGGGAGCCGGAAGGCCGGATAAGACCCCGGGCTGGCCGCGTGGTGGAACCCAATGAATCCCATCACCCTGTCCGCCAACCTTTCGACTTGTTGTTCCGTCGGCTGGGCCTCCCTTTGATGCACGACTAACCCCTTTCGCAAGGCCTCCAGCACCGCGCCGCCGGTCAGGCTCGTCACGGGGACGAAGTCGCAGCCCGTCGTGTTCTGGACATCGAAGTCCTCGCCGGCCTTGGCGAG
>CAIYFP010000457.1 GCA_903925515.1 uncultured Verrucomicrobiota bacterium | reverse complement strand
TCTGCGTCTCTGCGGGCGACCTTCCCCCAATGGATTCACAGAGCAGCCGATGCCGTCGGCGCTACTGGCGCAACGATTCGGGGTGCATGGGGTAGGATTTCACGCGGGGGCGCGGAGGCGCGGAGTCTTCGGGGTCCTCGACGTTTTCGGTGGGTGTTACCCGGCCCTCACTGGGGCCCCGCTGGGATGTGGCCTTGAACCATGGTTTGTGTCGCCCTTTCAGGGCTTGGATAGGTGGTGGGCGGGCCAACCCGGGGCGGTGCCCCGGGCTGACGTGTGTCGCGCCGTTGGCGCTCACGAGCCATGCAAGGCATTCCATGTTTGGGTCCATCGCGTGCATCCGTTGTTGGATTCCAATGCACCACCCCCTTTCTCGAACCCACCGATGCCGTCGAAGAACCCGTTTTCCCCCATGTCTCCGCGTCTCTGCGTCTCAGCGGGCGATCTTTCCCCCAACCGGTTCCCACAGCCGGCGAAGGAACCCATGCTCTTCGGGCTTCATGCCGGGTCGCAGGGGATGCAAGCCGGGTTGCATTGGCTTGAAGGAACCTCGCGGAGGTTGAAGGCGGGAGAGCATTTCCTCGAGCCCGGACGGGTCGGGCTCGAAGCGGAAGAGCAGGCGTTGAAGGCGGAAGAGCTTTTCTTCGAGGAACCCGAGTCTGGCCTTCGGGAAATGCGGCGTTCCTTGCAGCAAGCAGCCTTGGGTATGGATGCGTCAGCGTGGAGGCGGCGGCACGGATGCCATACCTCCGAGCGACGGAAAGTCTGCAGCCTTCAACGTTCATCCAAGAACTCTCCCCCACGAAGCGCTCCATGCGGCATCCATTTCCCCGGGGCCGGTGGGATCGGGTTTTGCGCGTGTTTCGTGAAGGAAGGAGGCCTGCGTCGAGCGGGGCCAAGGTGGGTGAAGCCGGTGACTCACAATGCCGCGTGGAACAACACTTGGCGGAAGGGGAGGGATTTGAACCCCCGGTACCCTTGCGGGTACGCCTGATTTCGAGTCAGGTGCCTTCAACCACTCAGCCACCCTTCCGCCGTGTTGTCTTATGTCCCCGAAGGACGGGGACCTCGCGGTGACCGAAGACCACCCGCAAGCCCCGCATGCTTATCTTGCACGGGCGCGACACCGCAAGGCCAAAACCGGGCCGGGCCAACGGCGCGCATGGCGCCGAGAGGACGGTTGCCGTCCGGGGCGGGTCGATCTCATTCCCAGCGGGCGTTTCCAGGTTCGGGCGGAGCGATGGCGTGGGCGGGTTCATCCCCTTCCAGGGCGTCGTCCTTCGGTCGTCGCCGGCCGCGTCGTCACGGGTTTGTGATTCCAGAAATCGCCCGGCTAGTGTCGTGTCTCACAAATGGCTGGTGTTTCGCCGCGAGGGGTTTTCGTGTCCAACGAGGCGCGAGTGACGAGCAGACCCGCAGAGGTCTGTGAGGAGCGAGCCACGACGTGGGACGCGAAAAGAGCCGTGGCCCTTCGGGTTGCTCCAAGAATGCCCCGGGGCTTCGTTGTTCGGCCGTCACAGACCGCTGCGGGTAGGCTCCGTCCCCGCGCCTTGCCCCGGGGCTTTCGTGGAGCAACCCAACACCAGCGATTTGCGAGACACGACACGAGGCATGGTGCCCCCATGCGGGCTTCAAGGAC
>CAIYFP010000456.1 GCA_903925515.1 uncultured Verrucomicrobiota bacterium | reverse complement strand
GGGATCCCTTGCTCGAAACCGAAGGTTTCGCAGCAGGTAGCCGGTGGTTGAGCGAAGCCATACCACCGGTTACCGATCCCCATCACTCTCCGCACCCTCGAGGGGTGCCAGTCCGGTCCCGATCCCCGGTCTGGCATCCCTGCCGGAATGCCCGGGTTCGCTTTCGCGCGGGTCCCCGGTGGTGTCGTCCCTTTGCTTCTCAACCACCGGCGACACGCTGGGAAGCCTCCCGCTTCATGGCAGATGGACGCGGAGGTCCCGTCGGATGAGCCCACCTGAGCCCATAACGCGTTCATCCCATCCGCTCCGACGGCGTGTTGGCAGGCAGCCTGCCGCAACTCGCCGGCTTGTGGATCGCGAGCCTCCCTCCTCCTTGCGCGAGGATTTGGGAGTGCTGGAGTCGGGGAGGGGTGGGCTCAGGACAGGAACAACCGGGCCCACCAGCCGCCGCCGCCAAACACCCATGCCATGGCTCCGAGGGCGAGGTACGGGCCGAAGGGCAGGCGCGAGGACCATTCGCGACGTCCGATGGCGATGAGCGAGACCCCGACGATGGCGCCGACCATGGAGGCGAAGCCGAGGGTGAAAAGGGTGGACTGCCATCCGAGGAACGCGCCGATTGCTGCCATGAACTTGACGTCCCCGAAGCCCATGGCCTCGCGGGGCAGGACCAGGCACGTGGCGTTGGCGGCAAGGTAGGGTTCCGTGGCCGGGTCCATGACGTCCGGGCCGACCCGCAGCTCCCGTTGAGACAGGGCGACCGCGGCGGCCGGATAGCATCGGTCGGAAAGCTCAACCCGCGTCGCGTCCATTCGGATGACGTCGGAGTCGCGGTAGAAAATGTCGCCGAAGGGGACGGCGCGGCCGGGCAGGAGCAGGCCGTCCTCGTGGAAGACGACGCGCGCGCCCTCGGGCAGGGCGATCTTCTCGCGACCGAAGAGGAGCTTGCCGAGGCGAACGACGCCATAGACGGCGCCGAAGCCGACGGCGACGCCGAGCGCGCTGCGGCGGAGGGCGGCGGGCATGGAGGCGACGCCGTGGAGGCCGGGCGCGACGGCGGAGAGAAGGAAGCCGGCGAGGGTGCCCCCGAGGGTGACCTCGTCGGGGATGATGAAGTGTGCGAAGTCGATGAAGGTGGCGACGATGAAGGAGGCGAAGAGGACGCAGAGGGCGAGGGCCATGGCGGGGTCGGACTTGCCAAAGGCGAGCCATGCGAGGACGAAGGCGGCGGCGGTCAGCAGCTCGACGGCGAGGTAGCGTGCCGGGATGGGTTCCTTGCAGGAACGGCAACGCCCGCGCAGCCAGAGCCATGTCACCACCGGGATGTTGAGGGAGAAGGGAATCCTGTAGCCGCAACGCGGGCAATGGGACGGGGGCGACACGATGGATTCGCCGAGGGGCATCCGGTGGATGCAGACGTTGAGGAAGCTGCCGACAAAGGCGCCAAGGATGGCAAGGACGAGGGTCCAAAAGTGGAACGGCATGCCGAGGAGGCTGGGAGTGGCGATCCACCATTCGACGAGGCGCGGGCTCATCCGTGGACCTCACGTTCGAGGGCTGCGCGCATGAGGTCGCGGGGCGCGGCCTTCCCGGACCACAGCTCGAGGGCGTCGGCGCCTTGATGAAGAAGCATTCCAAGGCCGTTGGCGGTCCGGCACCCGGCCTCGCGCGCGGCGGCGAGCAGGGGCGTGAGGGCGGGGCGGTAGATCATGTCATAGACGCCGTCGGCGCGCCGGAGGGGGAAGGCGTGGGTGTCGAGGGGCAGGGGATCGTCCGGGCGGAGGCCCGCAGCGGTGGCGTTGAGGAGGATTTCGATGGACTCGTCTGGGTAGCCGGGCTCGGCATGGA
This sequence comes from uncultured Verrucomicrobiota bacterium, assembly GCA_903925515.1. Classification (GTDB taxonomy): domain Bacteria; phylum Verrucomicrobiota; class Verrucomicrobiia; order Limisphaerales; family UBA9464; genus UBA6176. The sequence continues at coordinate 27,451 of CAIYFP010000456.1, read as the reverse complement.
CGGCGGGGAACCGGTCGTTGATCTCGCGGGCGAGCTGTTCGGCCTTGTCCCGGGTGCGGTTGACGATCCAGATGCCGGCCACGCCCTCGTCCGCAAGGCGCAATGCGGCGGCGCGTGCCGCGCCCCCGGCGCCCAGCAACAGGACGCGCGCGCCGCGCGGCTCGATGGCGAGGTCGTCGCGGACGGACCGGACGATGGCGTCGGCGTCGGTGTTGTGTCCGACGCTGCGGACGGGTCCTTCGGGGCGGGGGAGCTGGCCCAGGGGACGCCACTGGCCGGCGGGGTCCATGGACTCGAAGACGACGGTGTTGACGGCGCCCCATTCGAGGGCGGAAGGGGCGAGGACATCGACGAACTCGGTGGCGAGGAGCTTGTGGGGCACGGTGAGGTTGAGCCCGACGAAGTGCATGGCCTTGGCGCCCTCGATGGCCTCGCGGAGCCGGGCGGGCGGGACGTCGCAGGCGAGGTAGCGCCAGTCGAGGCCGAGCGCGGCGAGGCCCGCGTTCTGCATGGGAGGGGAGGCGGAGTGACGGACGGGATGCCCGTACACGGCAAGGATTCGCGTGGTGGCGCGAATCGGATGGATGAAGTCCGACGACATGCGGCAGTCGCAGCGTACGGGGACGGGCGGGGCGGGGTGGAGCCCCAATTTGGGTCAGGACGGGGAGGCGTTGGCCTCGTGGCGGGTCTCGACCCATCGCGCGAGGAGCCAGAGCAGGTCGCTGAGGCGGTTGAGGAAGACGAGGACGTTCTGGGACGCGGGGGCGCCGGAGGCGGCGAGGCCGTTGAGGCGGCGTTCGGCCCGGCGGCAGGTGGTTCGCGCGACGTCGAGGGCGGCGGAGTCGGCGGTGGCGCCCGGGGTGGCCCAGCCCTTGTAGGAGACGCCCTCGGACTCGATGCGCCGGATGATGGCCTCGACGCGTTCGACGAAGTCGGGTCCGGTGACCTTGAACCCGTCGCGTTGATAGCGTTCGAGGTCCTCGGGGAGGGTGGCGAGCTCGCCCATGACGGTGACGAGGTCGAGCTGGAGGGCGAGGATGGAGTCGCGCACGAAGCCATGGGAGGAAAGGGCGCGGACCATGCCCATGGCGGCGTTCAGCTCGTCGAGGGTGCCGTACGCCTCCACGCGCGGGTCGGACTTGGAGACCCGGCGGTTGTACATGAGGCCGGTAGTGCCGTCGTCGCCTGTGCGTGTCACGATGCTCATCGGGCGGCGAGGTTGGACGCGAACGCGGGATGCGCAACCGGCGGCAAGGGGGGCGGGGCGGCGGGACGGGTTGGCTGGAGCCTCGGCGGGGATCGCCCCGTTGCCCGGCCTAGGCCACGAAGCCGGAGCGGGCGAGCATTGCGGACATTTGGGCTGGGGTTGCGCCGATCCTGCCGGCGTTGGCGAGGAGGGGGGCGGCGTCGCAGCCATGGCGGTGAAGCCGCGACGGGTCGCCCATGCCGGCGAGGTCGAAGTCCCCGAGCACGCGCCCCACGCGTTCGCGGACCTCGGGCCAGCGCCGGAGGCGTGCGAGCCGGATGCATTCGGCGGTCGCGTCCGAGTAGGCCGGGTGATGGCGCAGCAGGAAGCCCGGGGCGCGCCCGGGGCATCCGAGGCGCCGGGCGGTTTCGGTCCAGATGGCGGACGCGAAGTAGAGCATGAGGAGGTTGCGGAAGGCGTCGAAGGCGGGCATGGCCTCGTAGAGGGCGCCGACCATGCCGAATCCGGCGTCGAGGTCGCCGAGGGTTTCCTTCCCGAGCGCGTCGAAGCCGGGGTTGTCGCCGCGCTGGAGAGCATCGGAGATGCGAAGGATCCCGAGGAGGGTGAGGGGGAAGCCCATGGACAGGAGCGGGTCGATGAAGCCGGCCGCGACGGGAAGCATGAGCCATGAGGGGCCGGCCGCGCGCGTCGTGCGGAAGGACAGGCGCGGCAGGTGTGCAATGGGTCTTGCGGGGGTGGCGTGGGCGAAGCAGGCGGCGATGTCCGGGCATCGTTCGAGCCACTGTTTCCATGCGAGTTCGGGCGGGGCGTGGGGTGGCCGGGATGCGCGGCGCGCGAAGCCGGCGCTGGTGAGGCCGTTGTTGAAGCGCAGGACCCATGTCCAGCCCTCGTCGAAGACATGGTGCAGCGCGGCGTCGTCCGGGGGGAATGGGACGGTTCCCTCGGGCGGGCGGACGTTCTCCCAGCGTCCGACCCCGTGGAAGTGCCCGAAGACGGCCTCGGTGGCGGGGAAGTGAGGGGGGATGGATTCGGGGAGGGCGAGGGATTGGTGGAGGTAGCCCCGCGGGCCGGTGGCGTCGAAGAGCCAGCGGGCGCGGGCGGTGAAGGGGCCGTCCGGGGCATGGCCGGAGAGGCGGACGCCGGCCGGGAGGAACTGGGGCGGGTCGAGCCTTGCTTCCTCCACGGCCTCGGCGCCGAGCTGGGCGGCCTCGTTGAAGAGGAAGTGGTCGAGCTGGGGCCTGAACCAATGGGTGTCGGCGATGGGATCGGACGGGCTGGCGGCGACGAGGAGCTCGCGGGAGCGGGAGGGGTCCGGGCGCCATGGGTTGCCGCCGGGGCCGTGGTGATAGAAGGAGAAGCCGCGCTTGAGGCCGCAGGCCATGGAGGGATAGGCCTGCTGCCATGTGCCCCATTTGCAGAAGGGGAGAAGCCGGGGCAGGTCATGGCGCAGGGCGATCTCTTCCAGCAGGAGGTTGGCGAGCGGGGTGGAGGACTCGCCGATGACGAACCGGGGGTGCCTGTGACGCTCGAGCAGGAGCACGGACTTGCCGAGGCGCCGGCCTACCATGGCGAGGATGGAGCCCGCGAAGCCGCCGCCGACGACGGCCATGTCGAAGTCATGGACGCGCGCCGTCATCCGCGGGGCGGCGTGGGGGTGCGGGGGGCCCCGGCGAGCTGGGACAAGACGGCCACGAGTCGGGAGACGGCGGGCATGGGCAAGCCCGTGGCGGTGGCGCGGGCAAGGGGGATCCGGAAGAGGGCGTCGAGCTCGAGGGGGCGGCCCTCCTCGAAGTCGATGAGGGTGGACGGCTTGTAGGCGCCCATCTCGCGGGTGCGCCGGACCTGCTCGTCGGCAAAGTTCGCGGGGATGGGGAACCCGAGGGCGTTGGCGGCGGCGATGACCTCGGCCATCACGTTGCGGACGGCGGCAAGCCATCGGGGTTCGTCGAGGAGGCGGTCGGTGGTGAGGCAGGCCCCGAGGGGTTGTTGCGGCAACACTCGTCCGCCGAGGACGGAGTCGATGCCGGCCGAGCTGGCGACGGAGAGCCCGTTGAAGGGGATGTTCCATGCCAGCTTGCGCCAATGGGCCTCCATGAGGTCGTCGGTGAGGTCGCAGGGTGTCCCGGACATGACGAGTTGGTCGGCGAGGGCGCGGGCCTGCGGGGTGACCGGGGAGTTCCATGCGCCGAGGAGGACGCGGCCATGGGCGATGTGGTGGACGACGCCGGGGGCGGTGCGGTGGACGCAGACGAAGCAGAGGCCACCGAGGATGGGGTTGGAGGGGAAGAGACGTTCGAGGGCCTCCTCGTTGCCGAGGCCGTTCTGGAGGGTGACGAGGGTGGTATGGGGGCCGACGAGCGGTGGGAGGAGGGTTTCGAGGGCGGGGTTGGCGGTGGTCTTGAGGGCCACGAGAACCAAGTCGCAGGGGCCGATGTCGGCGGGGCCCAGGGCTGCCCGGGGACGGGCGGTGAAGGAGCCGGAGGCGGAAAGGACGCGGACGCCATGGTCGCGGACGGCCTCGAAGTCGGAGCGGAGGAGGAAGTGGACGTCGAGTCCGAGGCGGGCGAGGCGGGCGCCGTAGAAGGAGCCGAGCGCGCCGCAGCCGACGACGGCGATCCGTGTTGGGGGAGGGGCCATGGGCGAGGCGGGCGGGTCAAAACGGAAAAGGCGGCATCCATGGCAGGATGCCGCCTTGCGCCGCGTGGACGGCTACTTGCTGCCGAGGATGGCGTCCTTGGCGGCCTTGGCGACCCGGAACTTCACGACCTTCTTGGCCGGGATCCGGATGGTCTCGCCGGTGGCCGGGTTGCGTCCCTCGCGTGCCTTGCGGTTGACGAGGACGAGCTTGCCGAGGCCCGGGAGGGTGAAGGTGTTCTTGGCATGCTTGTAGGCGAGGGCGGCGATCAGGTCGAGGACCTCCGCGGCCTTCTTCTTGGGAAGGTCAGCCTGCTCGGCGAGGGTTCCAGCCAACTGGGATTTGGTGAGTGCTTTGGCCATGTGATGAGCGATTGATGTTAGTAGTGATTCGCCGGGCATGCCGGCAACGCGTCGGATTCAAACAACGACGACGCATGCCGCAAGGAAAAACTCGGGAAACGGGCCGGTTTTGGCCTTGCTCCCGCAGTTCACGCCCTGTCCGTGCGGTTCGAGAACCGGGCTTCATCTCAACGAGGAAAGGAACTCAATGACGTCGCGCAGATCGGCGTCCGTGAGGAGGTCCGCGAGCCCCTCGGGCATGGCCGAGACGCCCCCCGGCGCCGGCGCGTACCCCTCGGCGTAGGCGGCGTTGGGCGTCACGATGGCCGCGAGCAGGTCGTCCCGGCCATGCTTCCTCCCGATGCCATCCATGGAAGGGCCGACGACCCCGCCGTCGCCGGCGACCTTGTGACAGCGGAGGCATTGCACCTGGGGATGGTTGCGGAAGACCATGCCGCCGCGTGTCGCGTCGCCGCCCTTCAGCACCATGCCCTTGCGGAGGGATGGCGCGGAAGCGGAGTGGTTCCATGCGTCCAGCAAGGCGGCAAGGCGCGGGTTGGCCATGGCGCGTGCACGCGAGGCGGAGACGACGTCGAGGGCGAGCTCCGCGGGCAACGTCCCGGCTGCCATGAGCGCCATCGCGGACTCGATCAGGGCGTCGGCGTCCGCCGAGCCATGGGCAGCCAGCGCTGCGTAGGCGGCCTGCCGGACCGGGGTCGCGTGGGTGGGACCCACAAGCGTCCGGAGCGCGGGAAGGGCGGCCGAGGCGTCCAGCAAGGCAAGGTGCGGCAGCGCGGCGGCGCGAAGCGAGGGCACGCCGCTGGCCAGCGCAAGGCGGATGGCATCGGGAGCCTGGACCGCGCGAATGCCCGCCAGGAAGCGCACGATGGCGGACCGGACCGGCTCGGGCGTGCCGGTGGACTGGAAGTGCTCGAAGAGCGGCTGGGCGGCCTCCTTGGTGCGCAGGCCGGCCGCCGCGTCCACCAGCGCCAGCTGCACCACGGGCGGCGCGGCATCGCCCGGGACGACGACCCCTCGTTCATCGGGGGTGGACGGGTTGAGGATCTCGTCCGCGACCTTGAGGAACGCACGACGCGCGGACTCGGCGTTGCGCCTTGCGGAGGCCGCCTCCGCATGGGGCATGGAACGTCCGAGGTCGGCGGGAAGGTCGGTGACGGCCAGCGAGGCACCGCGGCCATGGGAGAAGGCAGGACGCCAAAGGCCGTTGACGCGGTCTAGCCATGGGGGCGTGGCCCAGTCGCCGAGCGCCCGAAGCGCCATGGCGCGGGATGCGGGAGGCGGGTCCCGGCGCTTGGCAAACGCGGCGAGCATTTGCGCATGGGGCGACGTGCCGAGCCTTGCGGCGGCGTCGATCACGCGCCCATGCAACGACGCGGGAAGGTCCACGCGCGTGATCAACATCGCCAGCGCGGGGAACGCGGGGACGATGGGCGCGTCATGGATGGCGCGGGCGGCCTCGGAAAGCACGCGCGGGTTCGGGTCGGAGAGGAGGTTGGTGAGCCAGGGGTCCCGCATGCCGCGGAGCGTCCACGCGGCCGCGAGGCGGACATGGGGATGGGGATGACGTGCGCGCTCGCGCAGCGCCATGGAGGGGCGTGCGCCGGGGGAGGCCGACTCGTGCCGGATTCCATGACGGACGACGGCGTGTTGGAGGTACGGGTCGTGGATTGCGGAGGAGGCGGCCATGCGCGTCATGGCGTCGAGCTGCGGGCGGAGGTTGCCCTCGACGTTGACGAGGCCGGCGAGGGTGTTGCCGGCCTTGCTCCGGGCGATGGAGTTCCGGGCGCGCAGTGCGGCCGCGGGATTTGGGGAAGGCGACGTGCCATGGAGGGTGCCCAAAGCCATGGCGGCCTTGAAGCTCACGCGCGCGGCACCGTGCTCGGCGAGCCATGCAAGGATCCCGTCCGCATGGGTCCATCCCAACTCCCCCGCGAGGTCGGCCGCGATGCCCTGGATGACCGGGTCGGCGTCGGCAAGCAACGGGAGAAGGTCGGCGCAGGGCGCGCCCCTCTCGGCGGGGACGGTGGCCTTTCGCAAGACTTGCCCGATGCCCCACAACGCATGGCGACGGGCAAGCGACGAGGCGCGGACGTCCGTTGCGAGGTCCGAGAGCGGGCGGAGGGACGGCTTGCCGCGGCGAGCCAGCTCGTGCTGGGCGTCGAGCCTCACCCGCCGGTCGGCGTGCCCGAGGAGGGGGACCAGCTCGGGCACCGGGCGCTTGCCCATGCCTTCGAGGAGGAGGCGGCGGACCTCCTCGACACGGGCCTGCTCGGGTGCGGGAAGGGTCGCGGCGGGCGTGATGCGATAGATGCGACCCTTGAGGGGCTGGCCCCATCCCGCGACCCAGTCGAGGACGTAAAGGGCGCCGTCAGGCCCGAAGTCCACGTCGGTGGGCCAGCAGTTCCAGAGGACCTTCTCGCGATGGCCGACCTCGAAGGAGGCGCCCCGCGGCCGGACGTCGAAGGACCAGACGCCGCCCGGGAAGTCGCAGTGAAGGAACTTGCCTTGCCACGTCTTGCCGAGGCCCGTGCCGGGGTAATGGGCGAGGCCGCTGGGGCCTTGGGACACGGTGCCGGCCATGGGGAGGATGTTGTCCTTGCCGCCCTTCCAGAGCTCCTCCTGAACCCATGGCCCGAAGCCCTCCTGGTGCTGGTAGCTGCAACGCCAGCCATGGTCGCCGTCGCGCACAAGATGGAGGACGCGGCAGGGGTCCGCGCCGGCCGTGTCGTTGTCCACGGTCCAAAGCTCGCCCTCGTCGTCAAACGCCAGCTCCTGGGGATTGCGAAGCCCGATGCAGAAGAGCTCAAGCCCGGAACCGTCCGGCTCGCACCGGAGGACGCCGCCCATGTCGGGCAGGTCCAGCACGCGCCCCTCGCGATTGGTCACGTGGAGGCCGCGGTCGCCGACGCTCACGTACAGGCGGCCGTCTGGCCCCATGACGAGCCCGTGCAAGTCATGGCCGCTGACGCCCACATGGACCCCGAATCCGGTCGCGAGCGCCTCGCGGCGGGTGTTGCCGCCTGGGCCGATGGGGAGCCTCCAGAGGCTGGGTATGTCTGCGAAGTAGAGGGCGTCCCGCGTGGCAAGCACCCCGGCCGCCGTGCCGTCCCCGGGCGAGTTGAAGCCGTCGGCGACCACCTCCGAGTGGTCCGCCCTGCCGTCGCCGTCGCGGTCCTCGACGCGTCGCACCAACTCGGAGTCGCGGGTGAGGAGATCGGGGTCCGTGGCGGCGAACTCGGCCTCCAGGAAGCGGACGCGGTCCGGCACGGACGCGAACGAGAGGTCATGGAGGAGCCAGTTCGTCCTCTGGGTGATGTCGAAGACGGACCGTGCCCAGCGGTGCGACTCGGCCACGTGGACCCGGCCCATGGCGTCGAGGTGGAATGCGACGCCGTTGGAGAGCAGGGGCTCGGCGGCCCAAACGGACAAGCTCAGGCCCTCGAGCCGCGGCAGCTTTGCGGCCTGCTCGCCCGCCGCCGCAAGGTTGTCCGTGGCATGCTGTGCGCCGCCCGTCGCCGCGCACGCCATGCCGAGAAGAAGAATCCACCCACGCCAGCGCATGGACCCATGTAAGCCGAACGGGGCGGCCTCGGCCAGCCTTGCGGGGCGGCGCCCGTGCGGGCCGGGCAGGCTCGGGTCGCGACGCTACGCGGGCGCGGCGGCGAGCACGCCATGGCGCCGGGCGTTGCGTCCATAGACCCACTCGAAGACCGGGGTGGCCATGAGCGTGGTCACGATCGCCATGACGACCATGATGGAGAACAACTGCGGCGTGATGAGGCGGCGTTCGAGGCCGATGTTGAGGATGATCAGCTCCATGAGGCCGCGCGCGTTCATGAGGGTGCCCACGGCCAGCGCGGTGGGGTTGTCCTCGCCTTGAAGGCGCGCCGCCGCCCAGCACGCGAGGAACTTCCCGGCACAAGCCGCGCCAAGCGCGACCGCCGCGACGGCCCAAAGCTCCGGCGTCGTCACGAGGTCCAGCCGCGTGTTGAGGCCGGAGTAGGTAAAGAACGTGGGGAGGAGGAACACGACGACGAACGGCTCCAGCTGGCGCGTGAGGGCGGCCGCGAAGGCCCCGCGTGGCATGGCGCACCCGACGAGGAACGCCCCGAACACCGCGTAGATGCCCATGGCGTCGGTGAACCATGCGCCCAGCATCACGACCCCGAGCACCCCGGCGAGGACCGGTTGCGGCAACGTGCCGTCGGGCCTTGCAGCGCCCGCGAGGCGCGCCAGCAACGCGCGTCCGGCCGTCAGCACCAGCATGGCGTAGGCGATGCCGCCGCCCACCGCCTTGATCGCGATGGACCAGTTGCTTTGGAAGCTGCCCAGCACGACCGCGAGGAGGCACCATGCCGCCGCGTCGTCCATGGCGCCCGCCGCGATCGCCAGCGTCCCCAAGGACGTCCCCGCCAGCCCGCGCTCCACGATGATCCGTGCCAGCATGGGGAATGCGGTGATGCACATGGAGGCGCCAAGGAACAGGACGGCCTCCCATGCCTTGACGCCCTCCGCGAAGAACATCCCCGGGCGCCCGGCCATCCATGCCCCCAGCAGCCCGCCCAGGATGAACGGCGCCGCCATCCCGGCCGCCGACACGGCCGCCGCCGCGCGTGCCCGGCCCCGGAACAGGTCCGAGCGGAACTCCACCCCGACGAGGAACATGTAGAGCGCGAGGCCCACCTGGCTGACGGAGAGGAGGATCGCCTTGCTTTGCGCCGGGAAGACCCATTCCTGGGCGGCGCGGGTCCACCCAAGGTGGCCCAGCAACGACGGCCCCAGCAGCACGCCCGTGATCATCTCCGCCACCACCTGCGGCTGGCCGACCCGCCGCGCGAGGATCCCCACGACCCGGCATGCGCCCAGCACCACGGCCAGTTGCAGGAAGAAGCGCACCGAAAGCTCAAAGGGGGACAGCATCATTGGCGGTGCCGACGCTGGCCCATCCGTGGTGGATTTCAACGGGGCGCTTGGCCAACGGGGACCGCCCGAGGTGCCGCCCCGCCGCCCACCGTCCCTCATCCGCCGCCGCGACCGAGGCAGGGGCGCTTCGGGTCGAACTTCCAGCCCGGAACCCTGTACTGCATGGCGACGGCATCGTTGCGCGATCCGTCCGGCAGCCTGCGATACGCCTCGTGCGCCGCCGCAAGGCGTTCGATGTCCAGCGTGACGCCCAGCCCCGGGCGACGGGGCACCCGCACGCGTCCCGACCGGATTTCCGGCGGCTCGTGCGTCAGGCGCTGGCCCTCCTGCCAGATCCAGTGCGTGTCGAGCGCGGTCACGTCGCCCGGCGCGGCCGCGCCCACGTGCACGAACATCGCGAGGGATATGTCCATGTGATTGTTCGAGTGCGAGCCCCATGTCAGCCCGTGCCGGACGCACGTCCGTGCCACGTCGATGGATCCGGCGAGCGTCCAGAAGTGCGGGTCTGCCAACGGGATGTCCACGGCCCGCAACGCGAGCGCATGGGCGAGCTGCCGGCGGTCCGTGGCGACCATGTTCGTGGCCGTCCTGACCCCGGTGGCCCGGCGGAACTCGGCGAGGATTTCCCTCCCGGAAAAGCCTTGCTCGGCGCCGCAGGGGTCCTCGAGGTACGCCACCACGTCCCTGAGCCCCTTGCCCGTCTCGATGGCGTCCTTCAATGACCAGCAACCATTCGGGTCGAGCGTCACCTGCGCCCCGGGGAAGCGCGTCGCCAACGCCCGCACATCCTCCGCCTCCTCTTCCGGCGAACGCACCCCGCCCTTGAGCTTGAACGACGTGAAGCCGTACCGCTCGTGCGCGGCCTCCGCCTGGCGCAGCAACGACGCCCCGTCCAGCGCCGGTTCGTTGCGCACCCGATGCCATGCGACGCCCGAGCGGGATTCATCCCGGTAAGGCAACGGGGTGCGTGCGGCTTCTCCCACGTAAAACAGGTATCCCAGCACCTCCACCGAGTCCCTTGCGGGGCCGTCGCCCAGCAGCGCGCACAGCGGCACGCCGAGATCCTGCCCCATCAAGTCCAGCAACGCGCACTCGATCCCGGCGGCCGCATGCACCGCCACCCTCTCGTCGTACGTCTGCAACCCGCGCCCGGCCGCGTCGCGCTCGCCGATGGCGTCCATCACCTCCGACACCACCGTCGCATGGAGCGAGACGGGCTGCCCCACGACCCGTGGGCGCACGTCGTTCAAGGCCCGCTCGATCGCCCCGCCCCCCGGCACCTCTCCCAGCCCGGTCCGGCCGGAGTCATCCGTGAGGATGACGATGTTGCGGGTGAACCATGGCCCATGCGCGCCGCTGAGGTTGAGGAGCATGCTGTCCGTCCCGGCCACGGGCACCACGCGCATTCCGGTGACGACGGTGCCGCGGCCCGGGACGCGATGGCGGGCGGTGCCTTGATGGGTCGGGTCAGGTTGCATGGCGTGGTTTCCGGGTTGGCATGGAGGGCGTCGGGACGCGGAGCAGGAAGACGACGGCCGCCGTGAGTGCGGATGCCAGCGCAAGGCCCCGGAGCCCGGCATGGACTGTGCCGGTCCTTTTCTCGAGCCACCCCAGCACGGTGGGGGCCACGAACCCGCCGAGGTTTCCCACCGAGTTGACCAGCGCGATGACGGCCGCCGAGATGCGCGCGTCGAGCCGCGCCTGCGGAATGGGCCAGAACAACGACGATGCGGACTTGAACCCCAGCGCGGCGACGCAGAGCCATGCGAACCCCGCGACGGGCCCGCCGAGGGTCGAGGCCCACTGCCCGGCGCCAGCCACGAGGAGCGCCCCCGCGAGCCACGCCCTCGGGTGCCGCCATCGTGCCGCGCCGGCCGCCGCCAGCATCATCCCCACGACCGACAACGCCCACGGGATGGAGTTGAGCCAGCCCACTTGCATGTCGCCCAGCTTCCCCATGTCCCGGATCAGGCGCGGCAGCCAGAACGTCGAGGCATAGATGGTGAGCTGCACCGAGAAGTACACGACGCAGAACAACCCCACCTGCGGGTCCAGCAGGAGGCGCCCGGGGCCCCGCCCTTCCGGGCCGCCGGATGTGCGCTCGTGCTGCTCCTCCTGCACCACCCGTTCCAGCGCCTCGCGCTCCGCGGAAGCCAACCACCGCGCGTCCCGCGGTCTTGCGTCCAGCCAACGCCATGCCATCAGCCCCGCCGCCACCGACGCAAGCCCCTCGACCATCAGCATCCAACGCCAGCCCGCGAGCCCGTGGCCATGGATCTGCATCAGGGCGCCCGCCAACGGCCCCGAGAGGATCGCCGCGGCCGCCGAGCCCGAAAGCAACGTGGCCACCGCCCGTCCCCGGTCGGCGGCGGGCAGCCAAAGCGTCAGGTAGTACAACACCCCGGGGAAGAAGCCCGCCTCGGCGGCGCCGAGGAGGAACCGAAGCGCAAGGAACTGACCCTTCGTCTGCACGAATGCCATCGACGCCGCCACCACTCCCCATGACACCGCGATGCGCGCCAGCCATGCGCGGGCCCCAACGCGTTGCAGGACGAGGTTCGAGGGCACCTCCAGCAGCGCGTACCCCACGAAGAACAACCCCGCGCCCAGCCCGTACGCGGCGCTGTCCAGCCCAAGGTCCGCCCGAAGGTGGTCCTGGATGAACCCGACGTTGACGCGGTCGAGGTAGTTCAGGACAAACAACCCGGCGAGCACGGGGAGCACCCGCCGCCGGACGCGCCGGACGGCGGACGCCAGCGGCCCCGTGTTGTCCGGCGCGCCGGTCATTGGGGGCCGAGCGCCTCGACAAGTCCCGCGAGGCGTCCCATTTCATCGGGCGTGAGGTCCGTCAGCGGCGGACGTACCGGCCCGGCCCCGCGCCCGACGAGCCGCGTGCCCGCCTTCACCATGCTGACCGCGTAGCCCGCGCCCCGGTTCCTCAGCTCCACCAACGGCAGGAAGAACGTGTCCAGCAGGCGGTTCGTCGTCGCGTCGTCGCCCGCCTCCAACGCCCGGTAGAAGTCCATCGCCGTGCGCGGAACGAAGTTGAACACGGCCGACGAATACACGGGCACGCCCATCGCACGGTATGCACCCGCGTACACCTCGGCCGTGGGCAAACCGCCAAGGTAGGCCAAGCGGTCGCCCATCCGGCGCCGGATCGAGACCATCAGCTCGATGTCCCCGATGCCATCCTTGAACCCGATCAGGTTCGGGCATGCGTCCGCCAGCCGCGCGAGCTGCGCGGGTTGCAGGCGGCATGCGCCCCGGTTGTACACGATCACCCCCAGCCGCACCGACCGGCACACGTGCTCCACGTGACTCGCCACCCCCTCGGCGCTGGCCTCCGTCAGGTAGTGCGGCAGCAGCAGGATGCCGTGGGCCCCCATGCGCTCGGCCTCGCGGGCATGAGCGATCGCGTTGCCCGTGGCGCCGCCCGCGCCGGCGATGATGGGCACCCGCCCCTTGATCGCCTCAACCGCCGTCCGGATGACCTCCGGATACTCCGCGTTCGAGAGGGAGAAGTATTCCCCGGTGCCCCCCGCCGCGAACAGGGCGGACGCCCCGTGCGGCGCCAGCCATTCCAGCCGGGCCGCGTACCGCGCCGCCGCGAAGTCGCCGTTCCCGTCGAAGTCGGTCACCGGGAACGACAACAGGCCGGAGGACAACACGGACTTGAGCTCGATGGGGGACATGACGCGCAAGGGTTCCGCCGCCGTCGTGGAACACAAGCCCGGACAGCTTGGCCCGGATCCCCGCGCAAACAGTTTTTGAGGGCCCAGTTCCCGCCCCGCGCGGTGGACCCAGCAGGCTCTCTTCGTTTCTTCCAGTGAAACGGCGGGTTGGCCGACCGGCCAGGTTTCACTGGCCCCATCAACCCAGGCCCGCATGGGCCTTGGTCTTCGTGTGAGGAATCCCCCCCTTCCTGACGCGTGGGATCGCCGAACAAGACGCTGTTTTTGATCCCACGAAGGCACGAAGACACGAAGCGGTCGTGCTGGGGCCACGCTCCGTCGGCGCGGCGTGGGGCAAGAACCGGGCACTCAAAAAAGCTCCTTGCGCGTGGATTTGGGCCCCGCCCGCACCCTTGACGCCGGGGGAGGGCTTGTGCGCAATGCAGGCATGATTCCCTCGGGTCTGGGCGCAAGCATGGGGCGTCGTGTCAGGGTCCGGCGTTGCGTCGGCGGCTTCACCCTGATCGAGCTGCTGGTGGTGATCGCGATCATCGCGATCCTTGCGAGCATGCTTCTGCCGGCCTTGGCCAAGTCCAAGTACAAGGGCAGCCGCATCGCGTGCGTGAACAACATCCGCAGCCAGTACCTCGCGCAGATCATGTACGCGGACGACAGCCGGGGACGCTTCCAGCAGCACGATGACGGCAGCCCGGACTACCACCGGACCGGCGGACGCAAGGACAGCATCGTGGACTCGATGCGCGGCCGGTACTTGCAGGTGACGAAGGTCCTGGTTTGCCCGATCACCGCGCAGTCGTTTGGCCGCCTGTGGCTGAACTACGCAAGCATGACGAACTTTGCGGACAAGACGACTCGGGACTACGGCGGATGGGACACGCCGGCGGCGAACGTTTACACGCCGTACATGTGGCTGGCGAACTTCCCGGGGATGAAGTTCCAGTCCGTCAGCGGAAGCAAGGACCCGGCGGCGGGGGACATCGAGCCGGCATGGCCGCGCACGGCCGAGGAATGCGACTCGTCGCGGGCATTCATCACGCATCGGGTCAGCGACACCCCCGGCTCCGTGACATGGGACGTGGGACATCTTGGACGTTTCAATGCGCCCAAGGTGAGCCGGCTGTTCCTTGAGTTTGCGCTGACTCCGGACCAGCCGGTCGGGCAGGCCGATGGCAGCGTGATCGTGCGACCCAAGATGCAGATCAAGGCGCGTGCCACGGGCGGTCCCGGCAACAACACCGTCTATTGGTACTAGTGTCGTGTCTCGTCACGCGCTGGTGTGGGGTTGCGCCAGGAAAGCCCCCGGCCGGGGCGTGAGGACGGAGCCTGTCCGCATCGGTTTGCGACGGACGAGCCCCGAAGTCCCGGGGCCACCATGGGGCGCCCCGAAGGTCCTCGGCGCGTCTCGCGTCCTCCGTCGTGCCTCGCCCCTCGTGGGACCCGAGAATCCCTCGCGGCGAAACACCCGCCATGGGTGCGAAACACCCGCCATGGGTGAGACACGGCGCTAGTGGCCGAGTTGCCGGGCGGCGGCGGTTCGGAGGCGGGGGTCCGGGGAGGCGGCGAGCTGGGCGAGGAGGTCCGGGGCGGGCTTGCCGAAGGCCTGGTGAAGCCATGCCGCCTCAAGGATGGCGCGGGGATCTTTTTGCATGACCAGCCATGGCTTGACGGACTTGAGGACGGCAGGTCCGCGTGTGCGAAGGACGATGCGCGCCTGCTCCTGGTCCCAGCCGGACGACGACAGGGTGCGGTCGAGGAGCTCGTCGTCCTTGAGCTTGCCGAGGTCGCGGCGCGTGGCCATGGGGGTTCCCTTGGGGGCGACCCGCCAGATGCGTCCGTGCTCATGGTCGCGGCGTGGGTCGCGGAAATCGACCTCGCCATGCTGGATGATGGGATTGGACCAGTCGGCGACGTAGAGGGCGCCGTCGGGCCCGAAGCGGAGGTCGATGGGGCGGAAGGTGACGTTGGTGGAGCGGAGCAGGTCCGGGAGCTCGAAGGTCTGGAAGGTGGAGCCGGCGTCGCGGACGCCGAAGCGGACGACGCGGTGGGCGCGGAAGTCGCAGGTGACGAGGTTGCCTTGCCAGTCCTTGGGGAAGGCGGGGCTTTGGATGCGCTCAAGGCTGGCGAACTTGGGATAGTTGCCCGGGCTGATGGAGTCGGCCTCGCGGCGCATGTCGGAATAGGTGAAGTAGGTGGCGCCCTGCATGGCATGGTAGATGCCCTTGCCGCCGGCGCCGTCGGTGAAGAAGGAGTTGCCATGCTGGTCCCAGTGATGCCCCCAAGGATTGCAGCCGCCCTTGGTGAAGATTTCCATCCGGAGGGTGTCGGGGTGGAGGCGCCAGATGCCGCCGGAGTTGAGGCGGGCGACGCCGTGGGGGGTTTCGACGTGGGAATGGGTGTAGATCGACTGGTTGAGGTACATGTGCCCGTCATAACCCCAGCGGAGGGTGTGGAGGTTGTGGTGGGTGTCCTCGGTGCCGAACGAGGAGAGGACGATGCGTCGGCGGTCGGCCTTGCCGTCGCGGTTGGCGTCCGGGAAGTGGAGCAGTTGATGGCTGGCGGCGACGTACACGCCGCCCTCGTTGTCCGGGAGGATGCCGGTCGGGATCAGGATGCCGTCGGCGAAGACGGTGGACTTGTCGGCCTTGCCGTCGCCATCGGTGTCCTCGACGACGATCGCGGCGTCCTCGGCCTCTTGGCCCGGGCGGATCTGGGGATAGACGCGCGAGCTGGCGATCCAGAGGCGGCCTTGGGCGTCCCAGTTCATCTGGATGGGCTTGTAGAGCTGGGGGTTCTCGGCCCAGAGGGTGACCTCGAATCCCTCGGGCACGGTGAAGGTGGGGATGGGCTGGGACTTGAAGTTGGGGTCGGGATGGGGCGTGCGCGCGGACGGGCCGGTGAGGCGCTGGACCTCGGCGACGACGTCGGCGGGGGGGACATCGCCGGAGCGAAGCTTCCCGATGCGGGTTTCCCACTCGGAGATCAGGGGCTCGAACTGGGGTATCTCGACGGCGTTGCGGCCTTGCTCGTGTTTGCGGAAGCCAAACAGGTAGGTCCAGTTGGCGGGGCGCCAGCGATGGAAAAACCACTCGTTCTTCTTGCGAATGGCGGCGAGGAGGGCTTCCGGGACCGGGTCCGGGGCCTTGCGGGTGAGCTGCTCCACCAAGGCATGGGCGAGCTTCTGGTAGCCCAGCTCGTTCAGGATGACGGGTTGGTCCCAAAGGACCATCCGCAGGCGGCCAAGGTTGCGGCTGAGGCCAAGGACGTCGCCGTAGGTGGCGCCGCGCTCGGCGGCGAGGGACATGGCGGCCTCGGCCATCGCGTCGAGCGCGCGGGAGCGGGGCGAGTCCGGGCGCTCGCCGAAGTGCTGGAGCGGGGAGAGGAGGACAAAGCGGACCTTGCCGTTGCCGACCTCGTTGACCACATCCATGAGGCGGGAGAGCTCGGCCTTGTGACGGGGGGCGGCGCCGGCGCCTCCTTCGAGGGCGGCGGTCATGCCGTAGGAAAGGATGGCGACGGTCGGCTTGGCGAGGGCGACCTGCTCCTTGACGCGCCGGAGCCAATCGGAGTCGGGCTTGTTCCAATCGAAGGAGGCACGGGCCTTGCCAGTGGGGGTGTCGCCCGCCCATGCGAGGTTGCGAAAGGTGACGTTCCGATCGTGAAAGCGGCGGGTGAGGGCGGCCTCGATGTGGCCGTAGTCGCCCTCGCGCTCGAGGAAGGTGTCGCCCAGGAAGACGACCCGGTCGCCGTCCGTGAGCTCGAGGGACGCAGCGCGAGCCGCCACGGCGACTGCCATGCATGCGGAGGCCAACCGGCGGACACACGCACGACCCATTGCTTGCAAGGTGAACATGGCATGAGGATTCCGGGGGATGCGCGGGATTCAAGACGCAAGATGCCCCTGCCGATCCCCACCCAGGCTGATTCTCGGTGCCCGGTTCCCGTCCCACGCGGCGCCGCGCCGGGCGTCGGGAGCGCATGCCAGCCGGAACATGTCCGGGAGAGCGCGGGCTGGGTGCGATGGAGTCCAACGGGCGGCGAAGCACCCGCCGTCATGGCCGACACGATCGACTTCCCCTGTCTTGCGTGCCCGCCCCTCCACGGTGCCCTCCTCCGGGTTCCTCGGGAACCGATGGCGAAGGAACCCGCGCCAGTCTTGGGGGCCGTCGCGCGCCGTCCGGTTTCTCCAGAATCCATCCGCGGCGTCGCCGAACCGGAGTCGGCTGCGCCCGGGATGGGCTGGAGTGCACCTCGTCTCGGCCGGGGTGAACCCCACACGGGTTTCATCTTAACGAGGACCTTTTGGTGAAGTCCGCCGGATCAGGAATCGACGGCAACCGGCCATGCTCCGGCTGCCACGCGGCCGGCCCGGGAGCAGTCCATGAAGCGTGGGGCGGCCTCGGACGAGGATCGAGTCCGCCGCATCACGTCTTGGAGGTGCCCCGACACGGTCCATGAGCGACGGGGGGTGCATGGCCGGGGATCGCGTCCCGTGCGGTGGGGGGCGCGATCCCTGCCCATGCGGCTCATGGGATTGGGGGAGGACCTTCCCGATGGTGTCCGGTTGGCCCAGTCGGCGTCGATTCAAGCGTGGCCGAATGCGGCGACCCGTGGATCCCCGGTTGAATCCAATTGCCGTGTTCGTGAACGGGCTGCTTGCCCGCAACCTTTGCAAACGTTTTTTGGCACACGGGGTCGCTGATTGGTGTAACCGCGCAAATGGCTTCCATCTCTCCTCCGACGAATTGGGCCGGCGAAGGCGCGAAGCCCGGGAAAATGGAAACATGACCATGTCGAGCACGGGTTCGGGCGAGGTTCTTGTGGATGCGGCATCGGGCGCAAGGCGACCGATTTTTGCCGATGAGCCTGAGTTGGCTTCCGACCCGACGGAGTGGCCGGCGATCCGGGTGGAGCAGCATCGGTTCCGTCCGCATGAGACGGGACCGTCGATTCCGCTCAACCATCTGGTGGTGGTGCACCTTGAGGGAGCGGCGGAGATCGAGGTGGCGGACAACGGGACGTTCAAGCCTTATCGGGTTGGGCCCGGGCACATCAGCCTGTTCCCGGCCGGGGCGGTGTTTGCATGTCGGACACGCGGGTCGGGCCGGTTCTACTCGGTGTCGTTGACGTCCCAGTTCCTGATCAACAACGGGGTGCCGCCGGGCCAGGACGGGTTGCCGGAACTGATGCCGTTGCGCGGGGTGACGGACGGCGTGATGAAGGCGCTTTGCGACCGGATCCGGGACGAGGTGATGGCGCGGCATCCGAACGGGCGGTTTTACGTGGAGTCGCTGGGGGCGGCCTTGGCGGCGCACCTGACGCGGCATTACCAAAGGCCCTCCTCGAACGGTCAAGGGATTGGCGGCAGCAAGGGATTGACCGCGAACCAGCTCCGGAAGGCCGTGGAATTCATGCGGGAACGGCTCGCGGACGACCTGCCCCTCGTCATGATCGCAAGCTCGGCGGGGCTCAGCCCGTTCCATTTCGCGCGTCGTTTCAAGCAGGCGACCGGGTCCGCCCCGCACCAGTACCTGATCCGGCAGCGGATCGACCGCGCCCGCCACCTTCTGGCACACACCAGGGTCTCGTTGGTCGAGGTGGCACAGCAATGCGGCTTCTGTGACCAGTCGCACCTCACGAACCATTTCCGGCGCATCACCGGCATGACGCCGCGTCGGTACCGGGACCGCCAGGGGGTCTAGGATTTGCTTGGGAACCCCGGGCAGGGCTGGCAACGGGCCTGACGATTCTGAACGTCATCACGCCGGCCATGTTTGGGCATGGGCGGGACGCCGGAGGGAGAGGGGCAGCGGGCAGGCCCACGCCGCGATGCCCCGGTTCGCGCCCCATCCATCGCGCGTCGGGTTGCTCCGGCATGGTCCCGGGGCTTTGCCGGAGCAACCTGGGGCCCGCAGCCTTTTTCGGATTCCATGCCGCGGCTCGCTCCTTGCGGGCCCCTGCCGGCAAATCCCTCACGGAGCAACGCAGGGCGTTGGTAAGGCCGCGAAGCTAGCGGACCCGGAAGAACCGTTGGGCATCCCCGGCGGTCGTCGTGTAGGGGGAGACGGCGCCGGGAACGTCGATGAAGGCAGACCCCATGGCTTGCGAGGATTGCAGGGTGCCGCCGCCGTTCCATGAGATGGTGACGTTGCCGCCGGAATTGGAGATGGCGAGGACGGGCGGGCCGGAGACGGAGAGGCGGACCTCGGTGGCGGAGTAATCGAGCTTCCATGCCTGGCCGGGGGGGAGGGGTGCACCTTCGAGTTGGACCTCCTTGAAGGTGCCGTCGATCGCGGCGGCCTTGACCAGGGAGTAGGCGGCTCCCGGCTGGGGGACAAAATCCTTGAGGTCCACCCTCAGGACGCCGTTGCCGACCCGTGCGACTCCCCCGACGTGGACGGTGGCCGCCTTGTCGGAGGTGAGGACGAAGTGAAGGCGACCGGTGCCTTGGCGAGGGCCGGAGCCGGGCTCGATGGCATCGACATAGGCATTGAAGGCGAGGTTGAGGTCCCAGCCGACATGGATTTTCGGGCCTGGGCCCTCGACGCGCAGGACGCCCTCGGCGGTGGGCGCGTTGCCGAAGCCGACATGGAGGGACTGCTTGATGTCCAGGGATGCAGAGTCTCGGACGTCGAGGACAGCAAGGCTGCCGCCGTCGCCGTTGTAGGCCGTGACGGAGCCGCCCGGCGAGGCGGAGTTGAGGGAGCCCGCGCCCCCTGCGAGGTGGAGCCCGTTGACGCCGTTGGTGCCGCCGGAGGCGACGTTGCCGACGAGGGCATCAACGAGTAGGAGCGAGTTGCCGCGAAGGGTGCAGACATTGGTGGCGGCGCCGGCGCCGGTGCCGGAGGCGAAGTAGGTTGGGACGGTCGCGACGATGGGTCCGGAGCCCTTGAGGACGTTGTGGACCTTGATCTTGGCGTTGTTCGTGAGCTGGATGGTGGTGATGCCCTGCCGGTTCTGGAAGGTCATGCACTGGAGCTCGGCGTCGTCCTGGAGCCAGATGGAGTGCACCCCGGTGGCACGAGTCCCGACGGTGAAGTAGCCCTCGTCGGTTTGCCCCGCGGGATTGCCCGGGCCCATGCTGTTCCCGGCCGCCATGACGGCGCGGTCCTTGAGGACGATGGAGACGTTGGCGGTGACCTTGCCGACCTCGATGCCGCTGCCGACGGCGAGGAGGGAGTCACCGTCCATGAGCACGGCGGCGTCCTGCCCGCCGTTGGGGTTGGCGCTGCTGTTGGCGATGCCAAAGTCGTCGCCGCAAAGGATCCGCGAGGTGCCATGCATCTCGAGGCGTCCGCGGCTGCGGGAGCCGATGACGAGGTCCTTGCTGTTGAGGCCGGTGGTGGCCCATTCGGGCTCGGCGCCGCCGCCGGCGAAGTCGAACCTTGAGCTGAACCCCGCTTTCCCGGAGACGGCGCCGGCGGGGTCGTCCATGAGCAGGGTGGCGTCGTTCAGGACGAGGCTGGACAGGCCGATCGCCCCGAAGTTTGCGGCGCTGTTGCCCACGAAGGAGTCGAGGGAGTCGCCGGTGGAGCCTGCGAGCTCCAGCGTGGCCCCGTTGATGGCAAGGTTCCCGACGAGGTCTGCGGAGGCGGTCCCGTCGTTGCCAAGGGCAAGAGCACCAAGCTGGATGGAGGGCCCGGGGCCAAGGGTGGCGGTGCCCGCGTTGTTGATGGACGCAACCTGCCCGGCCGATGGCACGCCTGCGGGCAACCAGTTCGCGGCGACGCGGAAGTCGGCGCTGGAGGCGTTCCAAACCTGGGCGGAAGCAGGAAGCGCCGTGGCCATGCCGAGCGCGAGGAGTTCTTGGAGGCATCGATAGGATTTTTTCATGGCGAGTAATCTCTTGAACGTGAAGCCGCGACAGACGGCGTCGTCATGCGACACGCCATCGCACGGGACGCAACCTGGGGAACACGGTGGAACCATGATGCGGCTTGGCGAGCCTTGGGAAGCCCCAAGATTCATTGCCCGGGTTCCGCGGCGCCGGGGCAGGCCGGGCCGGGTTGGCCATGGTGCCATGGCTGGTTCGCCCGGGAAAAACGTCGTTGCGGGCGGGGCATGGTGCTGGCGAAGGTCATCGGCAGGGCGCGGCTGGATCTCAAATCGGGTGCAGGCGTGCCCCGTTTGCCGGGATAAAACGAACATGGGCACGAAGAACTTGAAGCATGTGAGCCACCTCTGGAACGACGCGGAGGCGGCCAAGCTGGACCCCGTGGGGCGGCTTGTTTATCGCTCGAACTGCCTCGGGAGCGACCAGCGCATCACCAACACGGGCGGCGGCAACACGTCGTCCAAGCTTCCCGGCAAGGACCCGTTGACGGGCGAGACGGTGGAGGTGCTGTGGGTGAAGGGTTCCGGCGGCGACCTCCGGACCAGCACGCGCGAGAACTTCTCGTCGTTGTACCAGCAGCGCTTGATCGGCTTGCAGGGCGTGTACGCCGCGCGGCCGGACAAGGGGCTGAAATCGAGGGCCGAGGACGACATGGTCGGGATGTACACGCACGCGACGTTCAACCTGAACCCGCGCGCGAGCTCCATCGACACCCCGTTGCACAGCTTCATTCCCGGTCGCCACGTGGACCACATGCATCCCAACGCGATCATCGCGGTCGCGGCCAGCGCGCGGTGCGAGGAGCTGACGCGGGAGATCTTCGGGGGGACGATGGCCTATGTGCCGTGGATGCGCCCGGGGTTCGAGCTGGGGCTCGCGATGCAGCAACTCTGCAAGGACAACCCGTCCGTGCGGGCGATCATGATGGGCCAGCACGGCTTCATCTCGTGGGCCGACGACGACCGGGAATGCTACGACGAGACGTTGTCGTACATCGAGAAGGCCTCGGCGGCGATCGAGGCGGCGTACGAGCGCAAGGGCGGCGACGCGGCGGCCTTCGGGGGGGCGTTGCACGGGAGCCTTGCGCCGGAGGTCCGGCAGAAGGTCTTGGCGCGCCTGCTCCCATGGCTGCGCGGGCAGGTCAGCCAGAAACAGCGCTTCATCGCCACCGTGCAGGACGACGACAAGCTGCTGCGGTTCGTCAACTCGAAGGACGCGCCGCGCCTTGCGGAGCTCGGGACGTCGTGCCCGGACCATTTCCTTCGCACGAAGATCAAGCCCCTGTACGTGCCGCTGGCCGAGCCGTTGGCGGACGCGAGCGACTCCGGGATCGACGCCTTCGTGGGGCGGTTGCAGGCGGCGTTGAAGGCGGGGCTGGAGCGGTACCGGAAGGACTACGCGGCCTATTACGAGCGCTGCCGGAGGCCGGATTCCCCCGCGATGCGCGACCCCAACCCGACCGTGGTCCTGATTCCTTCCGTGGGCATGGTGGCGTGGGGCAAGGACAAGTCCGAGTCACGCGTGACGGCGGAGTTCTACAACTGCGCGGTGGAGGTGATGCGCGGCGCGGAGGCGATCGACCGTTACATTGCGTTGCCGCAGCAGGAGGCGTTTGACATCGAATACTGGCAGCTGGAGGAGGCAAAGCTGCGGCGGATGCCGCCGGAGAAGGAGCTGGCCCGGCAGGTGGTGGTGGTGATCGGCGCCGGGAGCGGGATCGGGCGCGAGACGGCGCTGCGCTTGTCGCGGGAGGGGGCGCACGTCGTGTGCGTCGATCTCAACGCGGCGGCGGCGGAGGCGACGGCGAAGGAGATCACGGGCAAGCTTGGGCAGGGGATTGGCGTCGCGGGCACGGGCATTTCCGGGTGCGGCCCGGCGATCGGGCTGGCGGCGGACATCACCAGCCGGGCGAGCATTCGCGCGATGCTGGACCATGTGGCGCTGGCCTACGGCGGGTTCGACTCGATCTGCGTGACGGCCGGCATCTTCGTGCCGAGCGACACTTCGGGCCACATCCCGGACGACAAGTGGGACCTGACGTTCCGGATCAACGTGACGGGCAGCTACCTTGTCGGGGACGAGGCCGCGAAGACGTGGCGCCAGCAGGGGTTGCGGGGCAACCTCGTCCTGACGACGAGCGCGAACGCGGTGGTCTCGAAGAAGGGGTCTGTTGCGTACGACGCGTCGAAGGCGGCGGCGAATCATCTTGTGAGGGAGCTGGCCGTGGAGCTGGCGCCGCTGGTCCGGGTCAACGGCGTCGCGCCGGCCACGGTGGTCCAGGGGAGTGCCATGTTCCCGCGCGACCGCGTGATTGGGTCGCTGGCCAAGTACAACATCGCGTACACGGAGGACGAGGCGACGGAATCATTGGTGCGGAAGCTGGCCCAGTTCTACGCGGACCGGACGCTGACGAAGTCGCCGATCACGCCCGGCGACCAAGCGGAGGCCTACTTCCTGCTCGTGACGCAGCGCCTGAGCAAGACGACGGGCCAGGTGGTCGCGGTCGATGGTGGCTTGCACGAGGCGTTCCTGAGGTAGGACGACGGATGGCGCGCCGCGGCCATGGGTGGGTCCTGCTTGCGTTGGCGGCCATGGCCGTCGTCGCGACGGGTTGCCGTTCGTTCGAGAAGGACTGGGCCGACGCGCGCTCCGGTTCATGGCCTCCGGACCCGCGCGGCGTGTCCGGGGCATGGGCCGGCACATGGCGCAACACGAACAACACCCACGGCGGGCCGTTGCGCGCGGTGCTGTGGCGGGTGGACGACGGCGAGTACCGGGCGCGGTTCCATGCCGTGTGGGGCAGGCGCTCGGGAAGCTTTGGGACCCGGCTGAAGGGCGGCTGGACGAACGACGTGTTTGTGTTTGATGGACGCCGTCGCGTCCTTGGGGTGGCCATCCGGACGTCCGGACGCGCGACGTCCGACCGGCTGGACTCGGGCTACGACAGCCCGCTGGACCGCGGGACGTTCATGCTGGGGCGGCCGGGAGCCGGGTTGAACCCGGGCCGGTGATCGGGGAGGGTAGGCCTCGTTGGAACTCTCCCCCTACATGGCGGGGCCGCTGTTCGTGGTGGCGGCGCTGGCGAGCTTCGTCTTTGCGTTGGCGGAGACGGCGCTGTTCTCGCTGGGGCTTTGGCGGGCGCGGCGGCTGGCGTTGGAGGACCCGGTTCGTGGCCCCGCCGTGGTGGGCTTGCTGGAGGACTCGTCCGGGCTGCTGGCGATCCTTGTCCTTGGGAACTCGACGGCGAACGCGATGCTGGTGGCCTTGGTGTTGGTGAGCGCGAGCCGTGGTGGATGGCCGGTGGTGGTGTCGGGGATCGTGTTGCTGGCGGTGACGTTGTTCCTGTGCGAGGTGACGCCCAAGGCGCTTGGGGTGAGGCAGCCGGACGCATGGTCGTTGAGGCTGGCCCGCCCGTTGGCATTGCTGGTGCGGGTGACGGGGCCGCTGCACCGGGCGGTGCAGCGGCTGGTGGAGACGGTGCTGGGCTGGGTGACGCCGCGGGGCGCGAAGGCGGTGTCAGGGTTGACGGACGACGAGTACGCGGAGTTGCTCGACCTTGCGCAGCAGCAGGGAACCCTCGGCGCGTCGGAGAAGGAAATCCTTGAGAGGGTGCTTGGCCTGGACAGGCGGACGGCGCGCGAGGTGCTGCGGCCGCGGCGGGAGGTGACCATGCTGCGGGACGACGCGACGGTGGAGGAGATGCTGGCGGCTTCGAGACGCGCGGGGTTCCAGCGGATCCCGTTGTACAGCGACACGCCGGACACGGTGGTGGGGGTGCTGAACACCCGGGCGTTGCTGTTGTCGCCGGGGGCGGACTTGTCGGAGGCGATCGAGTTTCCGGCGTTCGTGCCGGAGAGCATGAACCTGCTGCAATTGCTTGAGGCATTGCAGCGGCAGGGGCGCGGGATGGCGGTGGTGGACGAGTTCGGGGGCGTGGCGGGCGTGGTGACATTGCAGGACATCCTTGGGGTGGTGGTGGGGCCGATCCTTGGCGAGGGGGAGGCGCCGGGGTTCGTGAGCGAGCGGCTGGGCGAGGGACGATGGCGGGTGGCGGGGACGATGCGGCTGGAGGACCTGAGGCGGGAGCTGCCGCAGCTGGGCGAGGTGGATGACGTGGAGACGGTGGGCGGGCTGGTGGTGCGGTTGGCGGAGGTGGTGCCCGTGGCGGGGACGACATGGATGTTCCGCGGGTTGCGGCTGACGGTGCGTGAGGCGGACGAGCGCCGGGTGCGCGAGGTTTGGGTGGAGGCCGGGAAGGGGGTGCAGGCGTGAGCATGGGTTGGCAAGGGGTGGTGGTGGGGCTCGCCCTTGCGTTGTCGTTCTTCCTGTCCGGGATGGAGGCGGGCGTCCATGCGTTGAGCCCGTTGCGGATCCGCGCATGGGTGAGGAAGGGGCGGGCCGGGGCGCGAACCTTGCAAGGATACCTTGCGAGGCCGGAGAACTTCCTGTGGACGATCCTCGTGGGGAACACGCTGGCGAACATGGTGGCGACGGGATTGCTGGTGGCGGAGCTGCAAGGGCGGCTGGCCGGGAATGCGGGGGCGTTCTGGGGTGCCTTTGGCTGCGTGTGCGTGGTGTTGTACGTGGCGGGGGACCTGTTGCCGAAGGCGTTGTTCCGGCGTTTCCCGGACCGGCTGTGCCTTGCCTTGGTCCCGTTGTTCCGGGCGGTTCACCTTGGGCTGGCGCCCTTGGTCGCGGTGACGGAGCGATTCGCAAGGGGGTTGCTGCGGGTGACGCGCGGGACGGCGCACACGGGGCGGTTGTTCGGGAACCGGGACGAGTTCCGCGCCTTGGTGCAAGAGCAGGGCGGGACGCTGACGCGGACGGAGCACACGTTGATCAACCGGGTGATGGACTTGCAGAACGCCACCCTGGCGCGCCTGACGCGTCCCATGGCCATGGCCGCCACGGTGGAGTCGGGGGCCGGGGTGGGGGATGTCATGAGGCTCTGCCGGGAGCGGAACGTCTCGCGCGTGCCGGTGTGGCGCGGGGCGGGGGAACGGCGGCGCATCGTGGGCATTGTGCGGCTGTCGGACCTTGTCTGCCGGGACGGGGTTGCGACGGGGCGTGCGGACGATCACCTGCGGCCGGCCCTGTTCCTGGACGACTCCATGCGGGTGGAGGAGGCGTTGCGGCGGTTGCAGCGGGGGGGCGAGCCGTTCGCGGTGGTGCTGGGCCCGGACGGGCGGGAGCGCGGGATCGTGACGTTGTGGGACGTGTTGCGGGCGATGTTTGGGTCCGGGGGGGAGGCCTGAATGGAGGGGGCATGGGACATCGCATGGAAGCTGGCGTCGGTGTTGGCCTTGGTGGGGTTGAACGGGTTCTTCGTGGCAGCGGAGTTCGCCCTCGTGAAGATCCGGGACACGCAGCTGGCGCCGTTGGCGGACCGGGGCGGGAGACGGGCGCGGCTGGCCCGGCACATCGTCGGGCACCTCGACCCCTACCTGTCGGCGTGCCAGCTCGGCATCACGCTGGCGAGCCTTGGGCTGGGATGGATCGGCGAGCCCGCCTTTGTCGCGTTGATCGAGCCCCTGATGGGATGGATCGGGGTCGAGTCGGAGCGGGTGCGACACGCGGCGGGGTTCGTGGTGGGATACTCGCTCATCACGTTCCTGCACATCGTGGTCGGGGAGCAGGCGCCCAAGTTCCTCGCGATCAAGAGGCCGTTGCCCACGTCGTTGTGGTCCACGTTTCCCTTGCAGGCGTTCTACTGGGTGTCGTACCCCGCGATCTGGTTCCTCAACGTGGCGTCGCTGCGCGTGTTGTCATGGATGGGCATCCACGGGGAGGGCGGGCACGGCGAGGAACACTCGGAGGAGGAGCTTCGCTTGATGTTGTCGGGCAGGGCGATGGGGGATGGGGAGTCTGGGCTGGCGCGGAACCTCGTGCTCAACGCGTTCGACCTGAGGCGACGGGTGGCGAGGGAGGTGATGACGCCCCGGCGGGACGTGGTGGTCCTGAACGACCGGCATCCGGTGGGGGAACTGCTGAGGCTGGCGGAGCGCACGAGGTACTCGCGGTTTCCGCTGGCGGAGGACGGGGACGTGGACCGGACGCGCGGGGTGGTGCACTTCAAGGACTTGGTGGCGTTGCGGGACAAGGCGTGCACGGGGACGGACCTTGCGGGGGTGGCGCGGCCGTTGCTTTACGTGCCGCCGACGGCGCGGCTGGAGACGTTGCTTGGGTTGTTCCTTGAGAGGAAGACGCACCTTGCGGTGGTGGTGGACGAGTTCGGGGGGACGTTGGGATTGGTGACCTTGGAGAACGTCCTGGAGGAGTTGGTGGGGCAGATCCAGGACGAGTTCGACCATGAGAAGCCGAGGGTGAGACGCGTCGGGGAGGGCGCATGGGAGCTGGAAGGATCGTTGCCCCTGTTCGAGTTGTCCGAGCTCGTGGGCGAGCCGGTGATGGGAACGGACGTGTCCACCGTGGGCGGATGGATCACGCAGACGCTCGGGGGGTTCCCGCGGCGTGGCGGGCGGGTCGAATGGGCCGGGCACGAGCTGGTGGTGGAGGATCTCGATGGGATGCGGGTGTCGCGGGTGACCCTGAGGTGCATGGGCACGCCCAAGACCGGGAGTGGCGAGTGACATGCCTGCTTGAAACCCGTGTGCTGGAAGCCCATGGGCAAAGGGTCGGCTGCCGTCCCAAGGCACCTGCATCCTTGGCGTCTCCGCGTCTCGTAGCTCATGTCGTGTCTCACCAATGGCTGGTGTTTCGCCGCGAGGGATTTTCGTGTCCAACGAGGCGCGAGAGACGAGCAGACCCGCAGAGGTCTGTGAGGAGCGAGCCACGACG
>CAIYFP010000455.1 GCA_903925515.1 uncultured Verrucomicrobiota bacterium | reverse complement strand
CCTCACAGACCTCTGCGGGTCTGCTCGTCACTCGCGCCTCGTTGGACACGAAAATCCCTCGCGGCGAAACACCAGCCATTTGTGGGACACGACACTAGGCGCGGGAACCGCGCATCCTTTCGCCGCCGGGGATGGCGAGCCTTCCTTCTTCCCGCGCGCGTCATTCCAAGGCAATCTGTCGCCCATGCTCCCCCGATTCCTATCCCGATGGGCGGCCCATGGCTGGATGGCCGCCTCGATGGTCCTGGGCCCCGTCCTGCATGCGGCCGGCCTAGCCGACCATGTCGCCATCCAGACATGGACCCTTCGCAACCTCAGTTTCGACCAAGTCATCGAGTTTGCCCGGCGCCATGACATCAAGGACCTCCAGCTCATCCCAAACCATCTCGACTACAACAAGGAATCCCGCGAGCAGCTCGCCGCCAAGAAGGCCAAGCTCGAGGCCGCCGGGCTCCGAGCCTACACCTACGGCGTGGCCGGCACCTCGATGAACAAGGAGGAAAACCGCAAGCTCTTCGAGTTCGCCAAGTTCATGGGCATGAAGCTCGTCGTGGTCGAGCCCGGCGACTTCCGCATCTGGGACAATCTCGAGGAACTCGCCAAGGAGTACGACATCCGGGTCGCCGTCCACAATCACGGCATCAAGTCCCTCTACGGCAACCCCGCCATCGTCCGGCAAGTGATCGGCCATCGGGACCCACGCCTGGGCGTCTGCCTCGACGTCGGCTGGATCACCAGCGCCAACCTCGACGCCGCCAAGGTCTTCAACGACTACAACGGCCGCGTCTTCGACATCCATCTCAAGGACAAGAAGGTGCAGAAGACCGCCAAGGGCGACGACGTGGCCAACGACACCCATGTCGGGCAAGGCGACGCCAACTACGCCGGGCTCTTCAAGGCCTTGGTCGCGCAGGGCTACACCGGCCGCCTCGCCATCGAGACCGACAGCCAGGACTTCGCGCGCCAACCCGACGAATTCGTCCGGCGCGCCAAGGAATTTGTTTCCAACCACGACGCCGCGCGCTGACCGCATCGCCCATTCCGCAGCCGCGCCAGAACCCAACCCTTGGCCCCGCCGAGGTTCAACCCGGCGCCGGCACCTTCTCCAGCGCCGCACGGTATCCCGGCAACGTCCGGATCACCGGGTGCGACTGCCACCAGTCGCCGTCGTATTCCAGCAACGCAAGGTTCGCCAGCAGCCGGCTCGTCGCCTCCCCATGGGGCGTGCAACCCGTCCCGCCACGGTCGATCTCCGCCAGAAGGCGGTAGTCGTCCGGCTCAAGGATCCTGCGATAGTCCGCCGCCATCGCGCGGATCGCCTCCGTCACCGCCTCGGAATCAAAGCGGTCGCCCGTGGCATGGCCGAAGGCATGGTCGAGCAGGCGCATGAGGTCCCTCGGGTGCCCGCCACTCGCCGCGACAAGCCGGTCCAGGAGGCTCCAGTCCCCCGTCTCCACCGGATCCGGGTCGAAGAATCGCGCCGGGGCCCTCAGCAGGATCATCTGGCGCATCACGTCATAGGCCGCCGGGATCGGGACGGGACCCAGCTCGTACCGATGCCGCGTCCCGTTGCGCTTGGAGGCCTCCGCGGGCGATGGCACCCGCACGGGAAGGCTCGGTCCACCCGGATCGAACTTCTCGTGGATCGTCAGCGGCGCGAGGCGGACGACATGGTCGAACAACGGCTGCAGGCCGCCTGGCGGCCGGATGGGCTGCACGGGCGCGCAATGGACGAACACGCCGTCCAGTCGCCGGAGCGGGTGGGCGTCGCCGCCAAAGAATGCACGTCCATCCTCCCCGTCGATGCGGTCTGTGCCGTCGAGCACGAAGAGAAGGTCCCGGCTGCGCCCCTCCTCCTTCAACCTGCCCCGGGCCATCGCCACCCACTGGTTGAAGCCGTCGGCAAAGCTGTCGAACCCGCTCCGGAACGCCCCGTGCACCGCCCCGAGGCCGTCGGCGCCGGACCTTGCGAGCGTCACCCAACGCTCGATGGCATGGACGAACCGCTCGGCGTCGGCCTTGGGTTCCTTTGCGGGCGCGCCATTCCGTTCGCGGCCCGGCTGGAGCGCCGTCCGAAGCCATGCCTCCAAGGGCCGGATGCCATCGCCCAGCAACTCGAGGCCCTCCTGCTCCAGCTCGACGGCAAGGCGGCGACACAACGCAAGGCACACGTCGGGCGTCTGGAGGCGCCCGCCGCCCATGGGCTCCCGCAACAGGTCAAGGAACACCACATGGAACAGGTCCGGCCCGTGAAGCTGGGCGGCGATCCGGCGCAGCTCCGTGCTCTTGCCCGTGCCACGATGACCCGAGAAAAGGCTGCAATGGCGCGCTCGGTCCATTCGCAGCGTCCATGTCCTCGCATCCACTCCAAGGCTTCGCAACAGCCGTTCATGCCCAAGGACGCGGGCGGGACTCGTGTCCACCCATCGCGCATCCCCGGCATCCAACGGCTCGTCATGTCTCAGGCGCCGGGCGACCTCCCAAAGGTCGCGCGGCGGCATCTCGTTCGCATTCATGTACTGGGTGCATCACCCGCTCGCACGCCGGCAGACGCTTCGGCTGGCCGCCAGCACGGTCAAGGCAGTCACGCCACTAAATGCCCGCGATTTGAATGAACGCGCCCGCCTCACCGGGCGTCGGCCCATGGCAGGAAGGCGGGCCCCGAACCTGCGGTGCGGCGGACATGCGATCGTCCCGTGTCTCACCAATCGATGGTGCTGGAGTGCTCCATGAAAGCCTGGGACGAGGCGTGAACACGGAGCCTGCCGGCAGCGGTCTGGGACGGACGAATCACGAAGCCCCGGGCCTTTCTGGGAGCAACCCAAAGGGCCGCGGCTTGTTACGCGTCCGACGTCGTGGCCCGCTCCTCACGGATCGCTGCGGGTCTGCTCGCCGGTTGCGCCTCGCTGGGCATGAAAACCCCTCGCGGCGAGGCTCCCGCCATGGGTGAGACACGCGACTAGGCCGTTTCCTGGATGAGCTCGCGGCGGGCCCCGCCGAGAAAGCGCTCGACGAAGTTCGTCGTGTACTGGCCGCGGCGGAAGTCGGGGTCCTGGAGGATGGCGAGGTCGAAGGGGATCGTCGTCTTGACCCCGGTGATCATGTACTCCGAGAGGGCCCGGCTCATGCGGTTCATGGCCTCGGTACGGTCGCGTCCCCACGTGATGAGCTTGCCGATCATCGAGTCGTAGTAGGGCGGGATCGTGTAGCCCGCGTAGGCATGGGAATCGAGGCGCACGCCGCCGCCGCCCGGGGCGTAGTACATCTCGATGCGGCCCGGGGATGGGCGGAAGTCGTTGAAGGGGTCCTCGGCGTTGATCCGGACCTCGATGGAATGCCCGCGGGCGGAGATGTCGGATTGCGACAGGGTGAGCTTCTCGCCAGCCGCGATGAGGATCTGCTGGCGCACAAGGTCGATGCCGGTGACCTCCTCCGTGATGGGATGCTCGACCTGGATGCGCTTGTTGACCTCGAGGAAGTAAAAGTTGCCTTGGTCGTCGGCGATGAACTCGACGGTGCCGGCGTTGGTATAGTGCGCCATCTCGGCAATGCGGAGGGCGGCCTTGCCCATCTTCTTGCGGAGATCCTTGAGATCCTTGCGGTCGAGGAGCGGGGAGGGGGTTTCCTCGATGAGCTTCTGGTTGCGACGTTGGATGGAACAGTCGCGTTCGCCGAGGTGGATGATGTTGCCGCGGTTGTCGCCGAGGATCTGGTACTCGATGTGGTGCGGGTTCTCGATGAACTTCTCGATGTACACACCCGAGTTTCCGAAGGCCTTCTCGGCCTCGGTGCGGGCGGTGTGGTAGCCCTTGATGAGCGAAATGTCGTTGTGCGCCACCCGCATGCCACGCCCGCCGCCGCCCGCCACCGCCTTGATCATCACCGGGTAACCGATCTTCTTCGCGATGGCCTGGGCGTCTTGCTCGGACTCGACAAGGCCGTCGGAGCCCGGGGGCGTCGGAACGCCCGCCTTCTTGGCAAGGTTGCGGCTCAGGGCCTTGTCATGCAGGGCGTTCATCGCCGCCGAACGGGGCCCGACGAAGCGGATGTTGCAGGACTCGCACACGTCGGCGAAGTGGGCGTTCTCCGAGAGGAAGCCGTATCCGGGGTGGATCGCATCCACGTCCGTGATCTCCGCCGCCGAGATGATCCGGTCGATGCGAAGGTAGCTGTCCGTCGAGGGGCCGTCTCCAATGCAGATGGCCTCGTCGGCCACCTGGACATGCATCGAGTTGGCGTCGGCCTTGGAATAGACGGCGACGGTCTTGATGTTGAGTTCCCGGCAGGCGCGGATGACGCGCATGGCGATTTCGCCGCGATTGGCGACGAGGATCTTCTCGAACATGGGGAGGGTGGGAAGGGTTGCGGGGAACGCTCAGAGGGGGCGGATGCGGAAGAGGGGTTGGCCGAACTCGACGGGCTTGGCGTTCTCGGCGAGAAGGGCCGTGATGACGCCGCGGGTTTCGGCCTTGATCTCGTTCATGACCTTCATGGCCTCGATGATGCAAACGACGGTATCGGGCCCGACCTCGACCCCCACGTCCACATAGGAGGCGGCATCGGGTGCCGGGGATCGGTAGAAGGTTCCAATCATGGGGGACTTGATCTCGGTTTCCGAGGCGGCCGGGGCCGCAGGCATCGCGGCAGCCTGTAGGGCGGGCGCGGCCATGGGCGCCGGGAGGGTGGCCATGGGCATGGCGGCCATTCGTGGCAAGGCCAAGGTGCCGTCGTCGGCGCCGTCCATGCCCCGCTTGAGCTTGATCTTGAAATCCTTCTGCTCGAGTTCGAACTCCGACAGGGAGTTCTTCTTCATCAAGTCGATGATCGCCTTGATCTCTTTCAGGTCCACAGGACTACTCCTCGCGTTTCGCGCCAAGGGGGGCGCGACTGGTTAGTGCCGGGCAAGGTTTCCCGGTTCCGTCGGTCTTCCCGGGCCTGCCGGAAAGCAGGACGGGCGACCGTTCCAATCGGGCGACGCTAGAGATTTCGTCTTCAAGGCGTCAAGGTTCCGTTTCATGGCGAACGAGGGTGAAACGGCGTCAACCTCGCAAAAACGGGCGGTTTACGAGCTTTCAATAACGATAACGGCTGCTTCTAACCCCAATAAGTACGACCCCAACCCGAACCCGGCCACCTGCCCTCGACACACCGCCGCAATCCGGGATCGATGCCGGAATTCCTCCCGCGCATGAATGTTCGACAGGTGAACCTCGATCGTCGGCACCCCGCTCGCCGAGATCGCGTCCCGCAACGCCACCGAGGTGTGCGTGTACGCCGCCGCATTCAACACGATCGCGTCCGCCGTCCCGCGCGCCTGCTGGATCCATGTCACCAGATCCCCTTCATGGTTCGATTGCCGAAAATCGACCCCGATGGAACGTCCCTCCGCTCGCCGTCTGACCGCAGCCTCGATGTCCGCCAAGGTCTGTTGCCCGTAAATTCCAGGTTCCCGCGTGCCCAGCAGGTTCAGGTTCGGCCCGTTCAGAAACAGGATCTTCATGCGCTTTCCCCCGAAGTCTTGAAACCGCCCTTGGCGGGTGTCGATGCCAAATCCCCGGGTGCCGCCGCCAACCAGCCCATGAAGGCAAACCCCGTCCATGCCATCGCCGGAACATACAGCCCGAACTCCGTCAACCCCTGCCCCAGCCATGCCGTCGTCCCCACCAGCAACCCGGCCATGGCGGGGTCACGCCCCCGTCCATGCCGACGCCATGCCACCGCCATGGCCGTGCCGATCCAACCCATGTAGGCGATCCCCCCGGGCCAGCCCGAGTCGCAGAACTGCTCCAGGTAATCGTTGTGCACCAACCGGGCCATTTCCGACTCCGGACGCT
>CAIYFP010000454.1 GCA_903925515.1 uncultured Verrucomicrobiota bacterium | reverse complement strand
GCACGCGGCCTGCCGCGCGATTGATGCGCTGCCTGTTGCAGGATGTTGGCCCGTTCACCTTTTTGGCATGGAGCCGACTGCTTGATGGCATGGGAAAGGCGATGGCGAGCCATGGCTTCGTTGCAGGGTCGTTGGTGGAGGGTTTGGGTTGGGCTGGGGTAGTGAAGTGGCCCGTGGGTACGGACAAGTGCAGTGGCAAAGCGAACATGAGGACTGGAGACGAAGCGGGCCAACATGGGGCCTTTGGGTGCTGGCAGTCGTGGCGACTGGCAGGATGTGTCGTTGGGTGGATTGCCGACGTGTTGTATTGGGCTGGGATCGGATGGATCGCATGGGTGGCGATGGGGGTCATGGCGGGCCCGCCCCCTCCTCATGGGATCGCGGCAGCCAACCTTCGCGTGGTCCAGAACGACACTGGCAACACCCCGGATTCCGTTTCCGTGAGTTCGACGCTTTCAGTGAATGACCTGCGGGTGCGACCAGGCTCCAACCGCGGCGACTACAACTTGCAGGTGGGTGAGCTGGGCGCGGACGACATGGCGGAGGGGTTGATGCTGGTGGCCGTGAGCGAGAACGGCCGGGACAATGGGGAACTGGAGAACCTGCTGGGGTATGCGGCACCGTCGTTTGATGCAGGGGCGGCGGGGTATTGGGCCGTGGTGCAGGACGTCACGGGCGACCGCGCGGAGTACAACATGGACGTGGCGGCGGCGTACTTCCGGTACTCGGAGTGGCTGGCAGGGTGGGTGCGCAACAATCGCGGGTCGAACGGGGCCACGAACAACCTGCTCACGGGTAGTCCAGGCCTTGTGCTGGGCACGCACGTTGCCGGGATCAGCGCCGGGCGATCCCGGGTGGACCTGCGGTCGTTCGGGATTCACTCCACCAACTCGGGCGTCTTGATCGTCAACCATGCCAAGAACGAGGGGAATTACGCCACGACGGTCGCCAACGACGACGGGACCTGGGAGGTCTATGTGCGCGACAACTTCGGCAGCGC
The DNA here is from genome assembly GCA_903925515.1 of uncultured Verrucomicrobiota bacterium. Lineage (GTDB taxonomy): Bacteria > Verrucomicrobiota > Verrucomicrobiia > Limisphaerales > UBA9464 > UBA6176. Next base: position 17,340 of record CAIYFP010000454.1, on the reverse strand, counting down.
GACCAACCCAAGGGCGCTGGAGCAAGACCCGGCGGCCTTCGTTTTCATCCCGCGGACCAACTCGACCGTCGTGTCCGGCAAGTTCGGCGTGGACGGCACGGGAACGAACACGGTGGTCTGGATGCATGATGGCGCGGCCCCGCGGTTTGCCGTCGTCCAGCTGGAGCCCGGCCGGTACCGCCTGACGATCCCGGGTGCGACCCCGGCGTCGGGCGTGCTGATCACGTCCACGGAGGGGGGCTACACGAACAACTTCGACAACGTGGTGAGCTACCAAGCGGACGGGATCGGATGGGTTTTGGAGGCTCGTGACACGGGGCTGTACCCGCCTCCCCTTGAAGGGGCTACGAACGAGCCGGTGGCCTCGTTCGTCTTCATCCCGGCGGCCACGCCGGGCATGACGGCGGTTCCCTCGGGCACGGTGGTGACGACGGAGCGGGGCGGGGTGGCGAGCGTGGACGTGGTACTCGACCTTGCGCCGGCCGCGCCGGTGACGTTAAGCCTCCGCACGACCGAGGTGGGCGAGGCGAGCGTGACGCCAGCCGAGCTGGTCTTTGGACCCGACACATGGAACGTGCCCCAACGCGTCACGGTGGTGGGACTGGATGATGCGGCGCCGGACGGGGTGAAGGCCTATGAGGTCGTGGCCGAGGTGGCGGCGGGCTCGGACGCATCCTATGCGGGCGTCACGGCGCTGCGGGTTGCCGGGATCAACGTGGACGACGAATCCCCGGCCGTCGTGGTGTCGCCCTTCGATGGGATCGTGCTGCGCGAGTCGGGCGGCGAGGCGACGGTTCGGGTGAGCCTCAGCCGCGAGCCATCCTCGGTGGTGCGGGTGCCGCTGGTGTCGGCGACGCCGACCGAAGCAACGGTGAGCCCGGCCGAGCTGGAGTTCACGCCGGGGAACTGGAACGTCGAGCAGGTCGTAACGGTCCGGGGCGTGGACGACTTCCGCCAAGATGGCGCGAGGCCGTTCGAGGTCCGGTTGGGTCCGTCCACGAGCGACGACGCGGCGTTCTCGGGGTTGGTCGGCGCCAGCGTGACGGGGAAGAACCTGGATGACGACGTGGTGGGGATCCGGTGGGCGTATTCGCTGCCGTTGACGGTGGTGGAGTCCGGGACGGTGCAGTACTCGGTGGCGTTGGGGACGCAGCCGGACGCGCCGGTGGTGTTCCAGTTGGCCTCGGGGGCGTCCAACGTGGTGCAGGTGACACCGGAGACACTGGTGTTCACGCCGGAGGACTGGAAAGGGGCGCGGGTGGTGACGTTGAGGGCGGCGGACAACACGACGAACCAGCCCACGTTGTCGCTGTGGGTCACCAACACGCTCCAGACGTTGGACCCGCAGTACACGAACTTCGTGGGCGTGACGACGCTCCCGGCGGTGGTGCTGGACAACGAGACCTCTTTGGCGATGCCGGGGAGCGAGACGTTCTACGGGGTCGGGATGCCGCCGATGGTGGTGGAGGGGCGGGCGTCCCTGCTGGACCCGGATGCCACGACGTATCCGGGCGGGAGGCTGGCGGTCGCGGTCGTGAACGCGGCGGCGTCGGACCGGTTGACGGTTCGGAGCGGGGCGAGCAACGGGTTCCCCGTCGCGATGGATGGCGCGGCCGTGCTGCACGAGGGCAAGCGCGTGGGCACCCTGGCGGCGAGCGGGCCGGGGGCGGTGGTCGTGGACCTCAACGCGGAGGCCACGGCTGCGGCGGTGCAGGACGTGCTCCGGAGCGTGACCTTCGAGACGCGGGACTACCTTCCCGAGCAGCGGAGGGTGCGGGTGAGCTTTGACGACGGGCTCGGAGCGACGACGTCGGCCGAGAAGTTGCTTCGTGTGGGGTGGGTTCGCGAGGTCGGGTTCCAGGAAGGGTCTGACCATGGCTACGGCATCTATGCGGGCGCGAGGGACATCGCGTTGTCGCAGGTGGGGAGCGGCACGCCGTGGCCGATTGGACGGACGCCGGGGCCGTCCGAGGGGTTGTTGATGGACTGGCCGGACGGCGGCACGCCGAACGAGTCGCAGATCCTGCTTCGGTTTGACGGGTTGGTGGGGACCAACGCATGGCAGGTGCCGCCCGGCGCGCGGGTCTTGTCCGCGGAGTTGTCGGTGTTCGTGAACAATCCGGGCGACGGCGCGAAACTGCATCGGATGCTGGTGCCGTGGGACTCGGAGGGGGCGACATGGGACGGCATGGGGAATGGGGTGGCGGCGGACGACTTGGAGGCGCGGGCTTCCTACGACTCGCAGTTGGGGCTTGAGGACGGGAGCGGTGGCACCGGGCTTGGCCTGGTCAAGATCGGGGTGACGCCGGACGTGCAGGCATGGGCTTCGGGGCAAACGAACCACGGATGGGTGTTCCTGGGATGGCCTTTGCGAACGGACGGCACGGGCATCTCGCCTTCGGAGACGGCCGCGATCGAGGAACGTCCCCAGCTCCGCGTGCTCTGGACATTGCCGGAGGTCAGCGAGGTCTCGTTCCAACAGGGGGTCAACGGCTACGGCGGGGCCAAGGACACGCTGCTGCGACAAACGGAGCCCGACACGGTCCTGGGCGCCTTCGAGACCTTGTGGGCGGACTGGCCGGACGGCGCAGGCACCAACGCCATGCACAGCCTCGTCCGGTTCGAGGACCTCTTCGGTTCGGAACCAGGCCGCGTCCCGGCGTCGGGCCGCATCCAACTCGCGTTGCTCGACCTGCCGTCGGTGGGTCCTGACAACATGGGGGATGGCGGGCGGTTCCACCGCATGCTTGTGGACTGGGACGACCAGGCGGCGACATGGAACAGCATGGGCGCAGGCATCGCGCCAGACGGCGTGGAGGCGGCATCGGTGGCGAGCGTGACGGTGGGTTCGCCGGCGCTCTCCCCGGACGTTCAGGCCACGTGGACAACGTTGGAGGTGACGGATGACGTCCGCTTGTGGCAGGGCGGCGGGCCGAACAAGGGCTGGGCGTTGCTGCCTCTTCCGGGCGGAGTGAACGGCTGGGGGTTTCGTTCCTCCGAGTTCACGAGCTTTGTGGACCCGCTGCGGCCCGAGGCGGAGCGCCCACGCCTGAGGGTGTTCTACACGGTGGCTGCCGCGGGCGAGGCCGCGACGCTGGGCACGCCGGCCGTCGGGGATGGCAAGGTGGAACTACGCTTCCGCGGCACGCCCGGCGCGCGATATCGTGTCCTGCGATCGGTTCGCCTTGGCGGGGCAGAGCAAGAAGTGTCGGTGGTCCAGGCTGACGGTGCAGGCTCGGGCGTGTACACCGATGTCTTGGCCTTGGACGACGCGGCCTTTTACCGGGTGGTGGCCGAATGAGCCGGGACGCGGGCGGGTGGCGACGCGATGGGCGACGCGGTGGCAAGGCTTTCACGCTGATCGAGTTGCTGGTGGTGATCGCGATCATCGCGGTGCTGGCGTCGATGCTGTTGCCCGCGTTGTCCCGGGCGCAGGAGCGGGCCAAAAGGGTGGGTTGCATCAACAACCTGAAGCAACTGGGCCTTGGCTCGGTCTTGTATGCCCAGGACTACCGGGGCCACCTCACCGCGCCCACGTGGTCCCAGACCGACTACCAGCCGTCGGACTACTCGGACCGCAGCGCGTCGGACGACGACGCATCATGGCTTTGGCCCGGGTTTGTGCGTCCGTTCAAGAGCTTTGTCTGCCCATCCACCCGGCATTCCATCCGCACCAACATGTTTCGGAAGCCGTTCTCCACGGCGACCTACGTGCTGGACCTTGTGGACAACGCAGTGAATCGGAAGGCCTACGGCACGAGCTACGAGATCTTTGGGACGATGGGCGAGCGGCTGCCAGACGGCAGCACGGTGTCGGTGAAGAAGACCGAGTCGTCGGTGAACGCGAAGGTCATCACGCGATACACGGAGGCGCTCCGCACGGTCCCGGGACCCTCGAACATCCTGTTGATGCTGGACGCAGACGACACGGCGGCGGGGAGCCTTGGGAGCACCCACAACAACTGGCCGGACAGGGAGGACAACCATGGCGCCGTGGGCACGTGCATGAACTTCACCGATGGCCATGCGCAGTGGATTCGGCGGCAGGAGTATCTCCGGACGCTGAACCTGAGCCAGGACTCGAACAACCGCGCGCCGGAAGCCCCGTGAGGCGCGACCGCTGAAGGCCACGGCATCCGTCTCGTGGGACCCATCCTGCCGGGTGACTTGGAAGCTGCCCCGTCGCCTGCGTGGGAATGCATCCAAGTCCTTGCCCAGCCAGCGAGGTTCGCGTGGTGCGTTTTGTCTTGTGGGCCAGGTGCCCCACCCGCGTTAGCCCAACAAGGTTCCTCCGCGAACCGAACCATGTCGCGTCCATGGCCTCGTGCCTGTGGGCAGGTGCATTTCGAGTCCAGCGGCGCGATGCCACTTCCAGCTTGCCGATGGAAGGACGGCATTCGGGCCGTCGCGTGAGGGCTCGCGGCCTTCAGGCGCGCCGATGCCTTAGCTTCGACCGGAGAGCTTGGAGGATCCCGAATCCCCGCGTCGGATTTGGGATGCATGGTCACCTCTCGACCCGCTGCGTCGTCCATGCCATGGGCCTTGGGATGTGCGGGGACTGGAGGTCAAGGACCCATGGGGCATGGGCGAGCCATGGGACGTTGGCGTGGACGAGGTCGATGGCGGGGTCCACGACGGGCTGCGGGGGGCGCGTGTTGAGGCCGACGAAGGTCCGGGCGTGGACGGCAGGCCTTCGATGGGTGGAGGCCTCCCATGCGTCGGCGACGCGCCGCGCGTAGCGGCGGAGGAGGAATGGGTTGAGGCTGACGTGCATGTACTTGGACTGGCCGGCGTCCGCGAGGCCATCCCAGCGGATCTCCGGCGGGCGCTCGGGCTCGGCGGCGTCATCCCACAGGGTGAAGGGGGCGGGCATGGGCAGGGGGGCGTGCCGGGGCCTCTCCACCATCAGGACCACGGGCGTGCCGCCCTCGTCGATGCGCCGCTCGTCCATGGTCCCGAGGAGGGCCGGGGTGATCTTCCAGAGGTTGGGCTGGATCCGGGGCAGGGCAGGGTGCTGGCCCACGAGAAGCCTGGCATCCTCGATCCAGAGGAAGGGGTTGGGCGATGCGTCGTCGTAGCCGGTGGGGAAGGGATGGGAGCGGCGCAGGAAGGGCGTCATGGAACCATTGCCCATCCTGCCGTGCTCGCGCTGGATCATGGCCATGGCCTCGTCCCGGGTGCGCAGACGGGTTCCCTTCTGGGCGGCGGCGCGGATGTAGGAATCCACGATGGCTCCCATCGACATGGCGCGGTGGATGGCATCGGGTTGGCGTCCGTGGAGGGCCTTCCATGCGTGGGCGACGCGTTCCCGTGCTTCGTCCTCGTCGCGGGCGGTCACGCCATAGGCCATGGGGTTGAAGAGGATGCGGTCGCCGAGGCTTGGGTCGGAGACGACGCAGAGGGCCGGGAGGACACGCCAGTCGATGCGGCCACGTTCGACTGCGCGGTGCAGGATGGGAGGGCCTTGCCACTGGTCCCAATGAACGCGGGTCCTGGTGCCGGCCTTGGACTCGAGCACGGCGGGGTCCGCGACGGTGATCTCGGCGGGGTGCGTCTGGTAGTACTCGGCCTTGAGACGCCAACTGAAGGAGAGGCCCTCGAAGGTGATGCGAGGGTCGCCGGGGATGAAGAGGTGGCGAATCGGGATGAGGGCATGGAGGGCGACCCATGAGGCGACGAGTGTGGCCTTCCATGGGGGCATGGCGGCGGGAGGGACGACGGGCGCAGGCGCGGGCGCCTGCCTGGACTTCCAACCCAGCAGGATGCCGATGCCGGGGAGAAGAAGAAGGCCGGGAACGGCCCATCGCCAGTCGGGCGGTGCCCAACGGGGGCTGCGAAGCCAGCAACGAATGCGGGCGGGCCAATCGGGCTCAAGGAAAATGGTCGCGGAGGCGGCGCCGAGGAGGGGGAACCACTCGATGTCACGGAAGAGGAGGAAGTGGTTGGCGCCGTGGAAGGTCCATGTGAGGCCGAGGGCGAGCAGGCGGGAACGGCGGTGGAGCAGGAGGAACCCCACGGAAACGTCGAAAAGGGCTCCGGCCCAACTGAAGAAGGCGGCACCGGGCGTGCCGAGGAGCCATGGGCTGGCCGTGGCGGCGAGGGTTTCACCGAGGAAGGAGCGCAGACGTTCCGCGACGTGGGGCTGGGCGAGGAACCACCGGACGGGCATGAAGTCGAGGAGCCAGTCGGGATTGAGCTTGGCGACGCCGGCGTAGAAGTAGGTGACGACCAGCTGGGCGCGGAGAAGGGCGACGGTCCATGTGGGGACGGTGGCTTGCGATGGGGGTCTTCGGGAGCGCAGGGAATCTAGGGAGAACCGGTTGCTGGCGGGCATCCAGACGAGGGCAAAGGCAACGAGCAACTCCAGCCAGTAGTAGCTCATCCAGTAGGTACGGGTGGACTCGATGCCGTACAGGAAGGCCCACGAGAGGAAGACAACGAGGGAGGAGACCCGGTGCCACAGCCCGAGGACCATGGCGGCGGCACCGAGGCCAAGGAGCCAACCGGCGGCGACGAAGACCCCGCGGGGAAGGGGCGCGATGCAGGCGTCGAGCAGGTACGGCATGTGGAACCGGACGGATGGCCCCGCGTAATAGACGTCGAGGTGCGACATGCCGCCCGAGCTGAACGAGGGATGAAAGAAGGTGAAGGCCTCGAGAAGCATGACGATCCCGAAGACGATGCGGAAGGCGGCGAGGGAGGAGCCATCGACGGGGCGAGCGAGCCCGAGACGGAGGCGGGAGAGGGGGGCGGCGGCGTCCGGGCGGGTCCCGGGCGGCGTCAAAGGAGATGATTTGGACGAGGCCGTTGGCACTCATCGGAGGCTGGGCCGTCGAGGGCGACCGGGCTTTGAACCTTGTGCGCACCGTTGCACGCGACTGCGGCCATGGAAGGCTGGATTGTATGGAAGTTGCTGCGCTTGTGTGGTTTGCGATTTCAAATGCCCATGGGATCGGGCGGGCGAGCAGACGCGGGGACGGTTTGGGAAACGAAAACGGGAGCCATGGCTTCCATGGCCCCCGTCGTGGGTTGGGGATTCAGGGTGTTACTGCCGGACGCGGAAGAACTTGGCACCGGCGCTGGCGGGCTCGGAATACGAGCCGGTGTTGTTGATGTCGGTCCAGCCGGTTCCGGCGCCGTCGAGGGCGGACTTGGACTGGAGGGTGCCGCCCTGCCATGTGACGGTGACCTGGCCACCGGACGAGGAGATGGCGGTGACTTGGGGCTGGACGGGGACGCCGGAGGTGATGCGGACGTTGTCGAAGGCGGCGGTCTCGGTCCACCATGTGGTGGCAGCCCGGATCTCGACGACGAGGTCGGTTGCGCCCGGCGGGACGTCGAAGGTGAAGTCGGTGAATTGCTTGGTAAGGCGGCGGACAAAGTTCTCCTTTTCGTCGGCGAGCCATGGCTGGAAGGCGTTCACGACGCCGCGGAAGTTGGCGAGGGTCGTCGGGGTGCTGGAGAGGCCGTTGGGGTAAGCGAGGACCTGGACGTAGTCCGAGGTTTCGAAGTCCACCTGGGTGGCGCCAAGGCGACGGTGACCTTGACGTTGGACTTGCCGGCGACGTTGACGGGCCTGAGCTGGACGGCGCGGTAGCTGCTGCCGTCCGGGTAGGGCCACTTGTTGAGGCCGGAGGCCCCGAAGAAGCCGGAGCCCTCGAAGCCGGAGAAGGCGCCGCCGTCGTAGAACTGGCCCTTGGGGGTGTCGTTGGGGCCATTGAGGAGGACGATGAGCGGCGTCTGGACCTCGACGGTGCTGCCGGCCGCGACGTATCCCGTGACGTTTGCGGGTGCTTGGAGGCGCACGGCTCCCGACGAGGACGTGCCGAGCACCTCCCACCACCCGGAGTCGAGGGCGTCGTCGGGGACCGGGGCTTGGACGACTGCGACGGAGACCTCAAGGCTGCCGCCACCGCCGGAGTTGTAGGAGATGACGTTGTAGTCGTAGGCGCCGGCGGCAGGGAACGTGACGTCAGCGTACACGATCTGGTGCCCGTGTGGCCCGGGGTCGTCGGTGACAACGTCCGCCTGCGAGAATCCGTTGCGGTCCACGTCAACCTGGAAGCGGGCGCCGTCGTCGCAGCCCACGGCGAAGCGGTAGGTGCCCGGGCTGGAAACGAAGAGCTTGCCCTGGAGTCGTGCGCCCCAGTTCCCGGCATATCCCCCGGGCAACGGGTTGTCGTAGGGCCAGCTTCCCGCGCTGCCATCCGCAAGGTCGAGGTCCGCAACGGTGCCGGGTGTCATGGAGTGCTGCTTGCTGCCCGCGATCATCGCGTCCACGTCCTGGAGGTTGTTGACGGCGGGCGGGATGGTGCGGGTGACGGTGGCGACGGTGGTGGCGCCGACGGGGAGGAACGAGCCGACGAGGTCGAAGGTCTGGTCGGCGGTGAAGGCGTCGAACGAGCCGGTCTTGCCGCCGGCGGCGGGGTGTCCCGGGGAGGCGATGGTAACCTTGCCCGGGGTGAAGGTCGCGGAGGAGCCGATGCTGCCGACGAGCATGTCGTCAAAGTCGGGGTTGTTGATGACGATGACGGGCTTGGGAACCATGGCGAAGCGGCTGGGGTTGTTGGCGCCCGGCCCATGGATGAGGAGGTCGGCGACGACGTCCTGCTCGTCGGGGTTGGCCGCGGTGTCGTCGTCCTCGACGGTGTGGCCCTTGCTGACAAGTCGGTCGGCGAGGCCTTGGATGGAGGCGACGTTGGGGTTGACGACGACGCGGGCATTGGCCTTGCCGTTGAGAAGCCAGTTGATGCTGGAGTCCAGGACCTTGAGGAGGTCCTCGGAGGCGGTGGAGGTGTCGGCGCCGCGCCATGTGAGGATCATGCGTCGGCCGGGGATGTTGGGGTTGCCCACGAAGGACACGTCGAAGTTGTGCGCGAAATAGATCGGGCCCTTCTGGTCGTAGTTGCTGAGCTCGGCCTGGATGCGGGGGACCTCGTAGATGCCGCCCCCGATGACGGTGTATCGCGGCGGCGAGGCCTTGGTGCCGTCGGTGTTGAAGCCCTCTTGGTGGAGGAGTTGCTGGGCATGGGCGCCCATGGAGAGGGCGGCGGCCACAAGGCCGGCGCCAAGGAACCGTCCGCTGCGCGAAGGCAGCCGGGACCCGTGACGAATGATGTTTTGCATGGTTATGGCTCTTGTTCTGGCTCGATGACGGACATGGAAAGGGAGCGATGCCACGCGTGCTGCCGCGAGAAAACCTTGACGGGGAACGCCGCCATGAAATATCGCCGCGGCCGGAAATCAAGCCGAATCACGCCGGGACTGCGGGCGTGCGGGTGAAGGTGGTGATTTGGGCGAGGGGATGGACCGGGGACAAGGCAGGCTTGATTTGGCATCTCATCTGCCGAAAGGCTCGGGAAACACCGGTAGGTGATGGCCATGGGCGTCGGGCGGCCCCGGCCACGAAACCGGTGGGAGACCAGAGCATGTCAGCCATGAAAATACCATGCACGGGGCCGGTGAGCACGCGGCGGGAGTGGCTGCGAATGGGCGGGCTTGGGGCGTTTGGGTTGTCGCTGGGGCGCCTGATGGAGCCGGGGCGTGCGATGGCCGGCGATGGGGCGGCTGCGGGGCCAAGCTTCGGGCGCGCGAAGTCGTGCATCGTGTTGTTCCTCGCGGGCGGGCCGCCGCAGCACGAGACGTTTGACCCAAAGCCCGACGCGCCGCCGGAGGTTCGCGATGTTTTTCGGTCCATCCGCACGAGCGTGCCCGGGACGCATTTTTCCGAGACGTTGCCCCATGCGGCGCGGGTGGCGCACCGGTTGACGGTTCTGCGCTCGATGACGACGGACATCGACGCGCACTCGACAAGCGGCGCGTTCATGCTGACGGGGTACGAGCCCCAGACCAAGGCGGAGAACGTGCCGCCGGGCCCGCAGGACTGGCCGAGCCTTGCCTCGGTGGTGGCGTCCTTGAAGCCGAGCACGCGCTCGCCGATGTCGTCGGTGGTGCTGCCGGAGCCCTTGGCGAACGACGGGAACATCCTGTGGCCGGGGCAGGACGGGGGCTTCATGGGGCCGAACTGGCACCCGATGCTGATGCGGTGCGACCCGACGCGGCTGCCGGTCCAGATCGAGGGGTTGGCGCGGCACGAGGCGGTGACGGACGTGCGGCTGGAGGACCGGGGACGGTTGCTGGATCAACTGGACGCGCATTTCCGGGCGGGCGAGGCGAGCGCGTCGGTCGGGGGCTGGGACGTGTCGCGAAGGCGGGCGTTTGAGTTGCTGCACGCGGAGGCGAGCCGGCGGGCGTTCGAGATCGAGCGGGAACCGGGGGCGCTGCAGGAGGCCTACGGGACGCACAAGTTCGGGCGGAGCGTGTTGCTGGCGCGTCGGTTGGTGGAGGCCGGGACGCGCCTGGTGCAGGTCAACTGGCCGCGCGAGGGCAAGGCGGAGGTGGCGGGGAGCCCGTTGTGGGACACGCACGCGTCGAACGCGAGCCGGGTGCGCGACGTGTTGTGCCCGCAGTTCGACCGGACGTTCGCGACGTTGATCGGGGACTTGTCGGACCGGGGCCTGCTGGACGAGACCTTGGTGATAGCGATGGGGGAGTTTGGGAGGTCCCCGAAGATCAACGCGGCGGGGGGGCGTGACCATTGGGGGGCGTGCTTCTCGATCGCGTTGGCGGGGGCAGGGATACCGGGCGGGCAGGTGGTGGGGGCGAGCGACCGGCTCGGGGGTTACCCGGACTCGCGCCCGGTCCGGCCGAGGGACCTTGCGGCGACGGTCTTCCATCTGCTGGGGATATCGCCGACGGCGGAGTTCATGGACCCGGTTGGGCGACCGCGGATGGTGACGGACGGCGGGGTGCCGCTGCGGGAGCTGGTGGGGGCCTGAGACGCGGCGGGCGGGCTCGGATCAGTCCCGGTAGGAGCCGGATTGAACGATGGCCTCGGCGACGTGCGGGGGCAGCAGGTGCGTGCAGGGAAGGCCAGCGCGGATGCGCTCGCGGATCGCGGAGGAGGAGACGGAGAGGGGCCAGCCTCGGAGGTGATGGACGCGGAAGGGATGCGGGGCGGGCATGGGCTCGTTTCCGGGGCGGGGAATGACCACGAAGTCCACGAGGCGGGCAAGGGCATCGGCCTCGCGCCACTGGGGAAGGGTGGGGACATGGTCGGTGCCGATGAGCCAGCGGAGCCGGGCGTCGGCTTGGCGCGAGAGGATGTCGCGGACGGTGTCGATGGAATAGCTGGTGCCGCCCCGGCGCAGCTCGCAGTCCTCGATGGCGAAGCGCGGCTCGCCCGCCAGGGCGATGCGGAGCCAGCGAAGGCGGAGGTTGTCCGGGGCAGGCCGGGAGGCGGGCTTGAACGGGGAGCGCCCGGCGGGGATGAAGAGGACCTTGTCGAGCGAAAGTTCCTCGAGGGCGGCCCGCGCGACGAGCAGGTGCCCGAGGTGGACGGGGTCGAAGGATCCGCCGAAGAGGCCGAGACGTTGCATGGAATCCGGGGCTAGCAGCAGCGTGGGATCCCGTTGGACCGGCGCTCGGCGGCCTGGACGTAGGCGCGGGCGCGAACCGATTCGGCGACGGCATCGCGGACCTCGGGCACGTCAATCAGGACGCGGGGAGCGCAGGCGTCCGGTTGGCCCGCCATGGAGCGAGCGGTGGCGGCGTCGATGGCGTCTTGGTCGGAGACATGGCGTGCGAAGGCGAGGCCGATCGCAAGCGCGCCGGCGGGGGCCAGGGCGGGGGCAGGGGCGGACGCGGGCGGGAGCCAGACGGGCGGGGTCTCGGAGGAATCCGGCGGACGGGTGCCTCGAAGGAGGCGGAGCCATTCGCGGACGGCCATGGCGACGACGGCGGCGGCGAGGGCCAGGAACAAGCCGGTGACGACGAGGTCGATGAGGTTGTTGGCATGGCGGGCGCGGTTGGTCTTGAGGGCGGTGGCGGCGGCATCGGCCTGCGCTCCCTGCGGGGCCTTTGCCATGGCGTCGATGAGGGCAGGGTGCTTGGAGTCGAGGTCGCGTGCGGCGGCGAGGAACCCAATGCGGGGCTGGGGATGGAACATCTTCTGGTAGCCGGCCGAGAAGGTGACGGAGAGGAGCCAGCAGAGTGGGAGGAGCGTGACGAGGGCCATGGCGGGGGATTGGCGACGGGCGAGGGCCATCTTGAGGAGGAGGGTGGTGCCGAGGACGAGCGCGATGGAGGCGAGGAGTTGGTTGGCAATGCCGAAGAGGGGCCAAAGGGAGTTGATGCCGCCGAGGGGGTCGCGGACGCCCTGGATGAGAAACCAGCCCCATGCGGCGACGACGAGGGAGGAGGCGATGAGGTTGGGGCCGACGGCCCGGGTATCGCCGAGGCGCGGGGAGAGTTGGCCGAGGAAGTCCTGGAGGAGGTAGCGGCCGACGCGGGTGCCGGCGTCGAGGGTGGTGAGGATGAAGAGGGCCTCGAACATGATGGCGAAGTGGTACCAGAGGCCAAGGCCATGCCCGCCGGTGACCTCGCGGAAGATCTGGGCCATGCCGACGGCAAGGGTGGCGGCGCCACCGGTCCGGCCGTAGAGGGACTTTTCGCCCACGTCGGCGGCGAGGGCCTCCAGGGTGCCGGGGGCGAGGGAGAAGCCGGTGGCGTTGACCTTCTGGAGGACGTCGGCGACGCGGGCGGCGTCGTCGGGCCCCGCGCCCTTGACGTTCATGGCGAGATAGACGCCGGGGTCGAGGGTGGTGGCGGCGACGAGGGCCATGATGGCGACGAGGGATTCGAGGAGCATGGCCCCGTAGCCGACGGGGCGGGCGTGGCGTTCGCGGGCGATGATCTTGGGGGTGATGCCGGAGGCGATGAGGGAGTGGAAGCCGCTGATGGCGCCGCAGGCGATGGTGATGAAGCAGAAGGGGAAGAGCTTGCCGGCCACGACGAGGCCGTTGCCGGCCACGGCGAAGTCCACGATGGCGGGCATCCGCAGGGTGGGCAGCACGAGGACGACGCCCGCGGCGAGGGCGAGGATGGTCCCGAGCTTCATGAACGTGGAGAGGTAGTCGCGGGGTGCGAGGAGGAGCCATACGGGGAGCACGGATGCGGCAAGGCCATAGGCGACGAGCATCCATGCGACGGGTTCCTCGCGGACGGCAAAGAACCCCGAGAGGACGGGGTGATCATGGACATACTGGCCGCCCCAGACGGCGGCGAGGAGCAGCAGGATTCCCCCGATGGAGGCCTCGAGGGTACGGCCGGGGCGCAAGAACCGGAGGTAGCCGCCCATGAACAGGGCGATGGGGATGGTGGCACCCACGGTGAACACGCCCCATGGGCTCTCGCCGAGGACCTGGACGACGACCAGGCCAAGGACGGCGAGGAGGATGATCATGATGGCGAGGATGGCCACGAGCGCGACGGTGCCGGCGAGGGGGCTGAGCTCGTCGCGGACCATCTGGCCGAGGGACCGTCCCTTGCGGCGCATGGAGCCGAAGAGGATCACGAAGTCCTGCACGGCCCCGCCGAGGACGACGCCGACGAGGATCCACAGGGTGCCGGGGAGGTAGCCGAACTGGGCGGCAAGCACGGGGCCCACCAAGGGGCCGGGGCCGGAGATGGCGGCAAAGTGGTGGCCGAAGACGATCCATGGGCTGGTCTTGACGAAGTCGCGGCCGTCCTCGTGGACCTCGCAGGGGGTGGCGCGGCGGTCGTCGAGCATGAGGGCCTTGGCGGCGATCCACTTGGAATAGAAGCGGTAGCCGATGGCATAGGCGCAGAGGGCGGCGAGCACGAGGTGGCCGCTGCTCACGGGCTCGGCGCGTTGGCTGGCGACCACGGAGAAGGCCCATGCACCGGCAAGGGCGACGGCGAGCCACGCGAGGAAGGCTACGGGTCTTGGCATGGCGTGAGGCTATCGGGACGCGAGGGGGCTGCCAGCGCGCAGTTGGGGCGGGGGCGTCCGCTTGACCGGGCGCGGCCGTGGTCCTGGGCGGCTACTTGGTGAGGCCGCGCTGGCTGGAACGGGCGAATGCCGCGAGGTGCTGGACCTCGGGGATGCCGGGAAACTCCGACTCCAGCCGCGCGAGGGCGTCCGCGAGGTTGAGCGCGGATCGAAAGAGGATTTTGTGGGCCTTGGCAAGGGCATGGATGGAGTCGGCGGGGACGCCCCTGCGCTCGAGCCCGACCTTGTTGATGAAGCGGGTTTCGGCCGGGTTGCCATCGACGATCATGAAGGGCGGGATGTCCTGCACCACCTTGGAGCAGCCCCCGACCATGGAATGGGTTCCGATGCGGACGAACTGGTGGACGGCGGCCATGCCACCGAGGACGGCATGGTCCTCGACGACGACATGCCCTGCGAGGGAGGCGAGGTTGGACATGATGATGTGCGAGCCGAGGTGGCAATCATGGGCGACGTGGGTGGTTGCGAGGAGGGTGTTGTGGGACCCGACGACGGTGGAGTCGCCCTCGGCGGTGGCGGCGTGGACGGTGCAGGACTCCCGGAAGACGTTGTGGTCGCCGATGCGGACGAAGGCGACGCCTCCCTTGTGCTTGAGGTCTTGGGTCTTGCTGCCGATGCAGGCGAACGGGAACACCTCGTTGCTGGAGCCCATGGTGGTGTGGCCCTCGACGATGGCATGGGGATGGATCCGGCAACCGGGGCCGAGGACGACATGGGGTCCGATGATCGCGTAGGGGCCCACCGTGCAATCCTCGCCTAGGACGGCGCCTGGATGGACGATGGCGGTGGGGTGAATGTCGGGCATGGAGCGGGTCAGCGGTCGATGAGCATGAAGGTGACGTTCGCCTCGGAGACGGTCTCGCCATCGACGGAGCAGACGCCGCGAGCCTTGCCGATCTTGCCGCGGGACTTGGTCATCTCCACGTCGATGACAAGGGAGTCGCCGGGGCGGACGGGCTTGCGCCACTTGACGTCCTCGGCGGACATGAAGTAGGCGAGCTTCCCGGCGTTCTCGGCCTGGCGCATCATGAGGATGCCGGCGACCTGGGCGATGGCTTCGAGCTGCAGGACGCCGGGCATGATGGGATGGCCGGGGAAGTGCCCCTCGAAGTGGGGCTCGTTCATGGTGACCTGCTTGAGCGCGACAATCCGGTTGCCCTCAATGCGCGTGACCCGGTCCACCATGAGGAACGGGGGGCGATGGGGCAGGATGCGCATGACCTGCATGGTGTCGAGGGTGGCACCGTCGCGGATGAGCTGGTCCGGGGAGTCCGGGTTGTGCGAGACGGCGGTGGCCGGTGCCTGCGCGGGTTGCGAGGCGACGGCGCGTCTGTCGGCGGGTCGTTCCGGGACGGGGGCGGGGGCGGCGGGGGCCACGTTGGGGGCGGGTGGCGGCGGTGCGAAGGTCTGGGCGGCCTCGATGGGCCGGCGCATTTGCGCGAGGATGGCCTTGGCGAGGTCGGTGTTCGCCTTGTGGCTGGGGCGGACGGCGATGACATGGGCGAGGAGGGGACGGCCGACGAGGGCGAGGTCGCCGACGATGTCGAGGATCTTGTGTCGCACGAACTCCTCGGGGTAGCGCAGGGGCTCGTTGGTAAGGACGGCGTCGTCGCGGATCACGATCGCGTTCTCGAGGGAGCCGCCCTTGATGAGCCCGTTGCGGATCAGGAACTCGATCTCCTCGAGGAAACAGAACGTCCGGGCGTGGGCCAGTTCCTTGTCCCATGTCCCGGGGTTGACCTCGGTGCTGTAAAACTGGGTGAAGCGGCCGCCCTTGTCCGAGCTCGTGCAGGTGACCTTGAACGAGTCATGGGGGAAGACGGCCATGTAGGTGTCGCCGCAGGACAACTCGATGGGAGTGGTGATCCTGTGGGGCTCGATGGCGTCCGGCTGGGCGACAAGCCCGGCCTCGCGGATGATGCGCGCGAACTCCCGGGAGGATCCGTCGGCGATGGGGGGTTCATTGGCGTCCAGCTCGACGATGGCGTTGTCGATGCCGGCGCCGACGAGCGCGGCAAGGACATGCTCGACGGTGTGAACCTTGACGGGACCTTTGGCGAGGGTGGTGGAACGTTGGGTGTCGGCGACATGCTCGGCGCGGGCCTCGACCTCGGGCTTGCCGTCGAGATCGACGCGCCTGAAGCGGATGCCCGTGCCCGGCGGTGCAGGAAGCAAGGCCAGGGAGACCTTGCTGCCACCGTGAAGGCCGATTCCCGAGAAGACGGCCGTGTTCTTGAGGGTGTGCTGTTGCGGCACGGGCTGAGGTTGTAGCGAAGGAAAGGGCGGATGGGCAACCGCCAGATTCCGTGCCTTGCGGCCGGATGCGAACGAGGACAGCGTGGGGCGACATTCAGCAAGCAAGGAATCCTGAGTTCATGAACATCTTGATCACACGCCGGCAAGCCCTCCGCACCACCATGGCCTTCACCGCCGCGATTGCGGGCGGGCGGCTGCTGGGTCAATCCGCGCCGGCCGGCCCCCACAAGCTCCCGGAGCTGGGCTATGCATTCGACGCGTTGGAGCCGGCCATCGACGCGCAGACGATGCAAATCCACCATGGCAAGCACCACGCCACCTACGTGGCGAACCTCAACAAGGCCTTGGCCGACCATCCGGACCTTCACAAGCACTCGGCGGAGGACCTGCTGCGGAACCTGGACAAGGTGCCCGAGAAGATCCGGCCGGCGGTGCGCAACAATGCGGGCGGGCATGCGAACCACACCTTGTTCTGGAAATGCCTCAAGAAGAACGACGGAAGCCAGCCGGGCGACCGTCTCGGGCAGGCCATCCTCGACGCGTTGAAGGCCTCCACGGAGAGCGAGGCGAGGGAGGCGTTTGCGAAGGCGGCTCTCGGCGTGTTCGGGTCAGGCTGGGTATGGCTGAGCGTGGACAAGGACAAGTCGCTGAGGCTGGAGACGACGCCGAACCAGGACTCGCCGCTGATGTTTGGCCGGACGCCGTTGCTGGGCGTGGACCTCTGGGAGCACGCATACTACCTCAAATACCAGAACCGGCGCATCGACTACATCACGGCCTTGGTGGATTGCATCCACTGGGAGTTCGTGGAGAAGCGGTTCGAGGAGTTGACGGCGTAGGCGCGGGGCCGGTTCGAGGCCCGAAACGAGCAAACGGCGAAGCTCTTGCGGAGGATGATCTAGCGAGCACCACCCATCTCATTCCCTTGTCCCGTTCGAGGCCCTGAACACCAGCCCGGCACGATGACCCGCGCGCCGGGTTTTTTGGTTCCCGACGGATTTTTGGGGGTGAAAGGGGGGGTGCCAGGGCATGCCTGGCGTCGGGAGCGTATGATCGCCCCGGGTGGCCCGGGGCTCGCGTCGAAACATCCTCGGGATCGTGCGGGCCGAAGGCGTTCGGGGCTGACGAGCCTCCACGCGGTCATGGATCAGAGGAACGGGTTCGCCGTTGCCCTAGTGTCGTGTCTCACAAATCGCTGGTGTTTCGTTGCT
>CAIYFP010000453.1 GCA_903925515.1 uncultured Verrucomicrobiota bacterium | reverse complement strand
CCGGGTGTGCCTCGCGGTGGCCCCCGTGGACTTCCGTCGGGGCTTCGACGGACTCGCGAGGCACGGCCGCTGAGTTCTGCGACGCGAAGTTCCGGATGGCGGGCTTTTCGTGTTCACCCCTCGACGTCGAGACCGCCTGCGCCTGTCGTGGTGGGACGGCAGCGAACACGGGCTGGCGACCAAGCGCAGGGAACGAAACGCATTCGACTGGCCGTCCGGAGAGGTGGGGATGTTGACCCGCCCTTCTGACCAACTCACCGCCGTGGTGGCGGGATTGCAGGTGCGTGAGAAGCCGGGTTGGCATCGGCGATGATCGGAAGGTTTTGGGCTGAACTCTTTTTCCCCCGTCCAGCATCCTCGGTCCCATGATCTGCGCGTGCATCGTGCAGGGACGCCGCATCGAGCCGTCGGATGTCGCCCAGATCCGGGAACCCATCCGTTTCCATCCGGAGTGGAGCCGGTATCGATTGCCGAACGAGTTGTGCTCGCTTTCGTACTGGCGTGCCCCGCTCGGCCAGCACCAGGACACGGCCGCCCGGACGTTGCCCCGCAAGCTGCACGAGCGGGGATGGGTCCAATTGCCAGCCCCGCGCGTCGTCTCGCCCAATCGCCATCGACTGACACCCCCGTCGTAAGCCCTGGCGAGGACATGCACCTGCCTTGCCGCTTACTGCCGATGCCATGGGCAGCAACCGAGGATCGGCTCCCGGTGCATGAGGCTGAGCCGCCCGCAGAGGCGCTGAGACGCAGAGGATTAGAGCCCATGTCTCCGCGTCTCCGCGTCTCCGCGGGCGATTCCCTCCCCCAGCCGGTTGATCCGCTGGTTCTCGTGCGGGATATCCAAGCTTCGCATGGATTCCATCTGGATCGCCGCCAGGCAGCGGCGCGGGACGATTCCGGGCGCTGGACATCGCCGATCTTCATTCCGGTGGAGCGATCGAAGGAACCCATGCTCTTCGGGTTGAAGCCGGAAGGCCTCGGGCTTCATGCCGGATCGCCTCCGCTTGAAGGAATCTCGCGGAGCTTGGAGGCGGAGGAGCATGTCCTCGAGGTTGGAGAGGTCGGGGTTTACGGGGAAGAGCAGGCATCGAAGGCGGAAGAGCAGGCGTCGAAGCGGGAAGGGCAAGTCCACGGGCCGTGGCGACCTATCCTACTGGGCGAACTGGCGTGATGTATTCCCAAATCCCACCGCAAGGATGTGGGAAGCTCGCGATCCGGAAGCACTGGGACGGAACCATCGCGTACCTGAAGACGCGGGTTAACAACGGGGCGGCCGAGGCGCTGAACGGGATCATCCAGACGGTGAAGAGGAAATCGCGTGGCTTCCGTGCCGTCCGGCATTTCACGACGATGATCGACCTCGTGGCGTCGCGCCTTGAGTTCGACCTGCCTGACCCCCCTCCCGTCCATCCACAACCAGCCACATTGCGGCGTTTTTTTGGAATGTCGCGTGGCTCGGTGACGCGACGCAGCTCGTGGAGGTTGGCGTGGGAATCGGCCTTGGACAGGGCAGGCTCGGAAACCGGGCCACGGCGCGCACGTTCGTGGCGAGGTGCCGGGGTAGCTGGTGCAAATCAAGGGCCACTCGCCGCACATTCAGAAGGAGGCCCGGCCGCTGACCTCGACCCAACGCGCTCCTTGTTGCCGCAACCGTCGCCGGACACTCGCGGCTCCGAGGACCGCCCGCAGGGCCGGAAGTCGAGGCTGCTCAAGGATCTCGCCCTCCAACCCGTGGCGTCCTGGGCCTCAAAGCGAAGGCCCCGGCCGTGGCCCGCTCAAAACAACGCGAGACGTCGGGGTGGAGCCTGAAAACGTCGTTGGTGCCAGGGGGGAGAATCGAACTCCCGACCAAGGGCTTATGAGTCCCCTGCTCTACCGCTGAGCTACCCTGGCGCCTCGAAACGTACCATCGCTCACCACCGACAAATTAATGGTGCAAGCGACGCACCGGACCGAGCAAGCCCTTTTCAGGCGCCACTGCACCCCACGCCATTTGCCCCGGAGCGAGCGACCGGGGCCGTTCAAGGCTGATCTCGCGGTACAGCCATCCCCACTTTGCGGCGTGGCTGGCATGGGATGAACAGCTCGCAAGGCCCCAGCGCAAACGCCGCCGCCGTGCCGACCGTTCGCGTCGTCTCCATCCAGGAGGAACGCGCATGGTTCGGTGCCCACTTGGGGATTCCCACGGCCCCGACCGCAAGCCCAGGGTCGGCGACTTCCTCCGCCATGGCGTCGAGATCGACTGCCGGTCCGTCGCGCTCCTCGCATGGGATTTCGCCTGCCGCGCCCGCAAGGCCCCGCCCCTTGGATTTGCTTGACCGTTCCCCCGCAAGTCGCAGGCCTCAAGCCCAACGTCCCAAACCGTGGCCTCCTCCTCGCGCCCATGGGCTGCTTCCCATGCGGGAGGTCGTGGCGCACGGGCGCCGCCATGCCCCTGCCCGGCCCATCGCAGCAAGCGTGGGCTACCGTCCCGTCTTGGCCGAGAGCTTCACTGACCCGCCAAGAATCCCCGCGCAAGGAGGAGGAAACCTCTCGATCCCCAAGCGGGCAGGTTGCGACAGGCTTCGTGCCAAGTCGCCATCCTAGTGTCGTGTCTCACAAATCGCTGGTGTTGGGTTGCTCCAAGAATGCCCCGGGGCAAGGCGTGAGGACGGAGCCTACCCGCAGCGGTCTGGGACGGACGAACAACGAAGCCCCGGGGCATTCTTGGAGCAACCCGAAGGGCCGCGGCTCTTTTCGCGTCCCACGTCGTTGCTTGCTCCTCACAGACCTCTGCAGGTCTGCTCGTCACTCGCGCCACGTTGGACACGAAAATCCCCCGCGGCGAAACACCAGCCATTTGTGAGACACGACACTAGGTGATCCAGCGGACGAGGAGGTGCACCACGAAGAGCCCGATCATCCCGAGCGCGCAGGCTACCTTGCCGACCGCCCCAGCGACCAACCCAACCCATGCGCCAAGGCCCGCCTTTCCCGCCTCGCGCCATTCCCTGCCGCCCATCAACTCAAGGGCCATGGCCCCGACCATGGGGCCCAGCAGGATGCCGAGGGGCAGCCATGCAAGGCCAACGATGGCCCCGAGCGCGGCCCCGAGCATCCCGCGCCATGTGGCCCCCAGCTTCCTGGCGCCGAGCGAGGACGCGGCGAACTCAAGGGCCACCGAAAGGACCGTGACGACGCCAAGGACGCCAAGGACCCATCCGCTCGCCCCGGCCTCTCCTCGGCAGAGCCGGTGAACGACGGCGGCCGCGAGGATGAGCGGCGTGCCGGGCAGTCCGGGCACGACCGTCCCGAGCAGGCCCAGCAGCATCACGAACAACGCCACGGCCATGGCCATGATGTCGGTCGCGGTCGCCGTCATGGTTGCGGTCGTGTCCTTGGGGACGCCTTGAGCAGCGCCAGTCCCTTGAGCAGGTCCACCGCCCGCGCCAACGCCGGGTCCCGGATCACCTTGCCGGGCCCGGCGGCCACCGCCGTCTCGCCCGGCGTCGCATCCTTCTCGCCCTTGCGTTGGCGAACGAGGTCGGCCTCCGTCACCCGGCGCTTCACCGAAACGGAGTGGGTCACGCGTCCCGCGCCCGGCCCGGAGGACGGCCCAAGCACGGCGTAGGGGTTGTCCAGCAGGGCCCGTTCCTGCGACGCGACCGTCCGGACCGCCACGTCGGGCTGGAGGCCCTCGGGCCCGAGCAAGGCGCCGTCGCCCGTCCGGACCGGCGACGTGGCAAGCCGCAGGCGTTGTCCGTTGGCCAAGGCCACCTCGCGGAAGATGGCGGCCTTGCCTGCGGTCGGGGCGCCGATGATCAGGCCCGCATGGGCGGAGCGAATCGCGCCCGCGAGAGCCTCGGCCGCGCCCCGCGTCTCGTGGTTCACGAGCACGGCGACCGGAAGCTCCCATGGGGCAGCCTTCGGCGTCGCCTTCGCCTGCCCGTTCCCCCAGTCGAGCAGCGGGGCGCCCGCCTCGGCGAACAAGTCGGCCACGCCTGCCGCCGCCGCGTACTCCGTGCCGGTGGCGAAGCGCAGGTCCAGCACGAAGCCGCTGGCGTTCGCAACGAGGTTGGTGTCGCGCAGGATGGCGGAAAGCTGGGGCGCAAGAGCAAGGCTGACTTGGCCGACCCGGACGTAGAGGGGCCCGGCCTCAAGCCGTTCCGTGCGAGCGATGGCGGGCGCGTCGCTTGCCGGCTCGCCGGGTTCGCCGGGTTCCAGGACGCTTCCCTGGACCCCTTCGAGGAGCGCCCGGGCGGCGGCACGTTCGGGCGCGACGGGATCTCCCACGTGCTCGCGGACGGCCTTGAGAAGGTCGTCCAAGGGGGGGGCGGCCTCGCTGGAGGAGGCGTGCACTCGACCGGCAACGACGGATGCGACCATGGCGAGGACGCCAACGAGCGAGGGAAGGCAGCGGGGAATCATGGCGGTCATGGGTTCGCTTCGCGTCCGGGGTTCAGGACGACGGCCGAGAGCTTCTCCCCGACGCGCAGGTAGCGAAGGGTGAACCGCTCCCGGGAACGCGCCTCGCGAAGGGCCTCCCCGAGCTGGCCGGGGGTCCTCACCTCGGTCTTGTCCACGCCCACGATCAGGTCGCCCGGCCGGAGGCCGTACTCGGCCAGCGGCCCGGCCTCGTCGATGGCGGTCACCACCACGCCCTCGGCCTTGCCGAGCTTGAACATCTCGGACAACGCGGGCGTCGCGGACTGCACGGTGAGCCCCATCGCGGTGGCGGAATCCTCGTCGGGCTTCCTCGCCGGGCGGCGGCCGCGTGCGGCGGCGAGGCGTTCCTCGGGATCGGGCAGGGCGTCCAAGGTGACGGCTAGGCTCCGGGCCTTGCCTTCGCGTTGGATGGAAAGGGCCACCTTGGAGCCGGCGGCCTTGCGGGTGATTTGCCGGCGAAGCTGGGCCACGGTGCCGACGGGCCGACCCTCGACCGACAGGATGATGTCCTCCGGACGCAGCCCGGCGCGGTCGGCGGGGCCGTCCGGCGTCACGCCCGAGACGAAGACGCCGTCCCGGACTTCGGGATGGGCCGCGCGGAGCCGTTCGTCCTCGCGAACCCCTTGGATTTGGACGCCCAGCCATGAACGCCGGAACTTCCCGTGCGCGACGAGTTGTTCGGCGACCTCGCGGGCAAGGTTGGAGGGGATGGCAAAGCAGATGCCGGTGCCCACGCCCCGGATCATGGAGTTCACGCCTACCACCTCGCCGCCGAGGTTCAACAGCGGGCCGCCGCTGTTCCCGGGGTTGATGTTCGCGTCCGTCTGGATGAAGTCCTCATCCATCATCCCCGTCGAGAGCCCGGCACGCCCCTTGGCGCTGATGTGGCCGAAGGTGACGGAGTACTCCAGCTCGTAGGGCGCGCCGATGGCGATGGCGAACTCCCCGACGCGGACCTTGTCCGAGTTCGCGAACTTGGCCGGCCGAAGCCCGGCCGCCTTGCCCCGGAGCCGAAGGATGGCGATGTCCGAGTCCGTGTCCGAGCCGCGCACCTCCGCCTCGAACTCGCGGCCATCATGGAGGCGGACCCGGATGCGCTCGGCCCCCTCCACGACATGGGCGTTGGTGAGGATGTGGCCGTCGTTGCCGTAGATGATGCCGGAACCTTCGCCGTCGAAACGCGGGCCGCCCTCGGAACGGTCGCGGCGGCGGCGGTCCCGGTACTCCTCGAACCGCCGCCGCCATTCGTCCGGCATCTGGTCCATGAACGGATGCTCGCCGTCCTCCTCCGCCCTCGGCTTCTGGGCGACCTGCACCACCACGACCGAGGGCGTGGCCGCCTCGGCGATGGAGACGAAGGCCTCGTTGAGCTGGCGGGCGACCTCGATCGCCGTGGGAGCCGCCGCCCGAGCCTCCAAGCACGGGCCTTGGCCGCCGACGAAGCCCATGGCAAGGACCGCGAGCACCAATGTGCGGGCCGGGGACGAATCGCGCATGCCGGACGGTACCCCCGAGGTCCAAAATGGAAAGCGGCCGATTCGGCAGGTCACCCCGACTGCGAGGGCCACCTTCCCCGCCCGGACGCGGACCCGGCATGCCCCTCGACGATGCCTTGTGCCCGTCCCGTCGCCCTCGTGCCCTCATGGGCGCCGCCTCCCCCCCATGCCCAGCATCCCGAGCTGCTCGCGCACCCTCGCCCGGGCCGCGGCCACGTCCCCCTTCCCAAGGCCTTCCCGCGACGGGTCCACGTCGAAGGCCGTGAGCCATTCCTCCCTGCCCGGAGCGTAGCCCAGCTCCTCCCGCAGTCGCCGCTCAAGGTCCGGCAGGTGCCCGGCCCCATAGAAGATCGCCACGGACGCCATCCGCGCCCGACGCGCGGCCCGTCCGCGGTCGATGACCCGCCGAAGGTCGGACATGACGGCGGCGTTCCTCTCATGGATCAGGACCTCCATCAGTCGTCGCATCTCCCGCGGCACGCCCCCGGCCATCGACGGGTCGCCCCCGACGGCGCCCAGCGTCTCGATCAAGACCAGCCGGACCGTGGCACGAAGCTTGGGGCTGGCCTCGATGAAGGCCACGCCGAACCGTGCCAGCAAGCCCGCCCACGACGATCCGTCCATCACCGCCATCAAGTCCCCGACGCCCAGTTCCTCGGCCCCGGCCACGGCCTTCCCCCCCGCCTTGCCGGCCTCGTCTGCATCCCGGCGCATCACGCCCTCCAGTTGTTCCATCGTCAGGTCGCTGTTCACGAAGCGGTCGGCGGAATAATCGATGGACGCGAGCTGGAACCTGAGCCCAAGGGCCTTCGCCAGCGCCGGCTGCAACGAGTAGCCCTTCTCGCGCGTGGACATGAATCGCTTCTCCCGCGCGCCCACGCCCTCGAACAACACCAGCGGCTCCGCGTCCAGCAACGCCTGCAGCCGTCCGTAGTACTCCGCCGAACCCACGTGCGTCACGCCCACCAGTCGCACCACCGGGTCCGTGCGCCGCCGGGGCGTCATGTCGCGCACCACCACCTGCAAGGCCACGGCGCCATTCGACGATTCATGGATTCGCAGCGGCGGCCGCGGCGCCTCCGCCATCGGCGTCCTCCTCGCCACGCATCCCGCCCACGCCAGCATCGACAGCAGCAAGAACCATCCACGCACGCCCATGCCGCAGCGTTGCCAACGCTCCCCGACGCGTCCAACCCGTTTCGCCGGCGACATGAACGCGCCGGGCCCCGCGCCCGTCAGCCGCCCCGGCGTGCCCGGTTGAACGCCACGCAATCCGCATACCGCACGCCCGTCCCGCCGAACAGGTCGAGGGCGGAGCCGATCGTCAGGTCGATCCGGCCGCCGCCCATCCTCTCCACCGCGTGAAGGTCCGCCAGCGATCGGGCACCGCCCGCATAGGTCGTGGGCAGCGGCGAATGCGCCGCCAGCCATTCCACCAACGCCCCGTCGATGCCCCGGCACAGGCCCTCAACGTCCACGGCATGGACAAGGAACTCCGCGCAATGTCCCGACAACCGGGCAAGGAACTCGGGCCGCAGCGTCTCCTCGGTGAACCGTTGCCACCGGTCGGTTACCACCCAGTAGGCGCCCTCGCGCACACGGCAGCTTAGGTCCAGGACCAACCGTTCCTTGCCCACGGCCCCGGCCAACTCCCCGAGGCGGCCCCAGTCGATGCGGCCCTGCTGGAAAACGGCCGACGTGACGATCACATGGGATGCGCCGGCCTCGAGCCATCGGGCGGCGTTGCCAGGCTGGACGCCCCCGCCGTATTGCAGGCCGCCGGGCCATGCCGCAAGCGCGGCGCGCGCGGCATCCTCGTTCCCCGGCCCGAGCGCGATCACGTGCCCGCCGCGCAGGCCGTCGTCCCGATACCGCCTCGCAAACCATTCAGGCGGATGCTCCGACTCGAAGTTCGTGCGCACGCCGCCGCCGCAGTCCGAGAGGGACCCGCCCACGATCTGTACGACGCGCCCCCCGCGCAGGTC
Organism: uncultured Verrucomicrobiota bacterium; assembly: GCA_903925515.1. GTDB lineage: Bacteria > Verrucomicrobiota > Verrucomicrobiia > Limisphaerales > UBA9464 > UBA6176. The sequence continues at coordinate 4,269 of CAIYFP010000453.1, read as the reverse complement.
GATGCAAGGACGAAACACGACGTCACGTTGCCCAAGGGGGGCCGCCCCGGCGAGCCGCCAGTTGGATCCGAGCGCCGCCCCGGCTCCATCCCATGGCTATCGGGCCCTCGTCAGAATGCGGTGCCCCGAGCCGGGGAACTTCCCGTGGCGGCCTCTTGCGCGGCAGTTCGAGGTTGAATCCATGGGTGGACGCCGGAAACGTGGCGGCACCATGCGCTCCCATTCCAGCAGGGCGAGGCCCTTGATGGCGGCGGCGTTGACGTGGGCATCGCTTGCCTTCGCGTCCGTCGCCGGGCTTGCCCGCGCGGAGGCCCCGCGCCCGCGGCCCGGCTGGCGCATCTCCATGGTCGCCGGGGCGCCCGTCGTCCGGCATCCGTCCGTCGTGACATGCGCCCCGGACGGGCGGGTGTTCGTGGCCGAGGACCCCATGGACATCTCCCGGCCCGCCCATGCGGCCGAGGGCCGCGTCCTGTGCCTCCATCCAGACGGGCGCTGGACGGTGTTCGCCGAGGGCCTGCACGCGGTGTTCGGCATGCAGTACCTCGAGGGCCGCCTCTATGTCCTCCACAACCCCCGCTTCTCGGCCTTCCGCGACGACCATGGCGTCGGGCGCGATCGCGAGGAGCTCGTGGACCAAACCAACCCCAACCCATGGGCCCTCGACTGGAACGACCATGTCCCCGCCAACTTCCGCCTCGGCCTCGACGGCTTCTTCCATGTCGCGGTGGGTGACAAGGGCATGTTCAAGGCCAGGGGCCGCGACGGCCGCGTCGTCAGCCTCCGCGGCGGGGGCATGGTGCGCATCCGTCCCGACGGCACCGGCCTCGCCGTCCATTCGACGGGCGTCCGCAACATCCTCGACGTCGCGGGCACGGCCGAGGACGACTGGTTCACGTACGACAACACGGACGAGCACCAGTGGATGGGACGGCTCACGCACATGATCGACGGCGGGTTCTACGGATACCCCTTCGACTTCATCCCGCGCCGGCCGTACACGCTCTGGATGCTCGCCGACTACGGCGCGGGGGCGGCCACGGGCATGGCATGCGCCCTCGGCGACGCGCTGCCCGGGGACCACCACGGCAACCTTTTCCTCGCGGATTTCGGCCAACGCAACATCCGCCGCGTCGTGCTCGCCCGGGACGGGGCCACGTTCAAGGCCATCCATGACGAGAACCTGCTGGCCGGTTCGCCCGCCGACTTCCGCCCGGTGGGCATCGCCTTCAACGACGACAACTCCATCCTGTACGTGTGCGACTGGCAGCATCGCGACACCAAGGAGCAGGCCGTGACCGGAAGGCTCTGGAAGCTGGAGCGGGAATCTCCCCGGCCCGGCCGCCCCCTCCCCGCATGGCACGTCGCGCACGGGCTGGGACGGGCTGTCGCCGCGACCGACGAGGAATTGATCGCCGGCCTCGCCCATCCGGTGCACGCGGTGCGGGTTTCGGCCCAGCGCATCCTTGGTGGCCGGGGCCATGCCGCGTTGCCCGCCCTCAAGGCCGCCCTTGCCGATCGATCGCACGGGACGCAGGCCCGCATCCATGCGCTCTGGGCCATGGACGCCATCGAGGCGGGCCGGCCCGCGTTGAATGAAGTCCTTGATGCCGCCCGCTCCACGAACGCCCCGCTCGCGCGCCAAGTGCTCCGGCAACTCGGCCAGCGCATGCATCCCGAGGCCCGGCCCGCCGCCGAGGCGACCGTCGATCAAGCCGCCGACCCGTCCGTCCGGCTCCATGCCGCGCTGGCGCTTGCCCGCGTCGGTGACGCCCGGTCCGTCCCGCCGTTGGTCTCGGCGCTCGATTCCCCCGAACTGTTCCTCCGGCATGCCGCCTTCAACGCCCTGCGGGAAGTGGGTCTGCGTCATCCGGAGGCATGGGGGGCCATGGTGCCGGCGCTCGGGCATTCGTCGGCCGTCGTGCGCGAGAACGTCGCCCATGCATTCCGGGACGCCTTCTCGCCGCAGTTGGTCCGCGCGCTGGCCGCCGTCGCGTCCGACGCGTCGCAGGGCATGGCCCTCCGCGCCGCGGCCCTGCGCGCCCTCGCGCCGTTGCACCATCGGGAACCCGAGTGGACGGGCGACTGGTGGGCCTATCACCCGTTCCGGCTGCAACCGCCCGCGCGGACCGTGCCATGGACGGGCACGCCGGACGTGATTCGCGCGCTTGCGGCGGCCGCCGAGGATGCCTCGCCGGCGCTCCGGGCCATCGCGGCGGACGCCCTTGGCGGGCTTCCGGCGTCGGATGGCGCGGAGTTGCTGCTCGCAAGGATGAGCAAGGAGACGGACCCGGCCGCGCGGACGAACCTGCTCCAGTCCGTGGCGCGGATGCGCCCGGCGGCGGCAGCCGCGACGGCGGTGCGCATGCTGCGGGAATCGAGCCCGGGCCTGCCGTTGCCGGCCGAGGCCGTGGCGCTCGCCCGCGCGTTGGGCGGGGACGCGGTTCACGACGCGTTGCTCTCGATGTTGCCCGGCGAGGCCGGCGACCCGCGCATCCCGGCCGTCATCGCGTTGCTTTCGGAAGCCCGGGTGGCCAAGGCGACGCCAGCCTTGGTCGCCGCGTTGGAGTCAAGGGACCCGGCCGCGCGCGACGCGGCGTTGCGGGGCGCGCGCGAGGGCCGTTGGAAGGATGCCGTGCCCACGTTGCTGCGAATGGCCGGCCGCGAGGAGACGCGCGAACTGGCCCGTGCGGCGTTGTTGGCGACCCCGGACGCGCGCGCGGTCGGGCTCTACGTCGAGCTGCTGGGCACGAAGGACGCGCGGGCCCGGGCCATGGCCCGGCAGGCGTTGGCGTCGGTGCGCGACGAGGCATGGACGGGAATCGCGCCGGGGTTGGCAGGAATGCGGCCGGAAGTGGCCGGGGAATTGCAACGCATCTATCGCGGGCACGCGGCGGCCATGGCGTCGGGACTGATGCAATTGCCCGCGCCGGGCCATGACGCCGGGGCGCTGATGGCGGCGGCATTGCAGCATTCGGGGGACGTGGAGCGAGGCCGGGCGTTGTTCGGGGACGCCTCGGGCCTTGCCTGCGGCCAGTGCCACCGGGTGCAGGGCCACGGCGGGGCGATCGGGCCGGACCTGAGCGGCATCGGGGCGCAACTGGACGCCCGGGCGATGGCGGAGGCGGTGCTGTGGCCCAGCAAGTCGGTGCGCGAGGGCTACGACGTGGTGGTCCTTGGGCTGGACGACGACGAGGCCATGTCGGGCATGGTGCGATCGGAGACGACGACCGAGATCGTGCTGCAACCGGCGGGCGGGGAGCCGGTGCGTGTCCCGAAGGCGCGGGTGCGACGGCGCGAGTCCACGGGCCGTTCGTTGATGCCGGAGGGCCTTGGGGACGGGCTGACCCCGGAGGCGTTCGCGGACTTGTTGGCCTACCTTGCGTCGTTGCGAAGCGGTTCGTGAACCCGGCGGAAGACGCGGGATGCGGAAAGGGTCATGGATGGAAGGAGGGCTTCGGATGTCGTCCGGGAAGGTTTGGCTGGGAGGACAAGATGGTCGGGGCGGTGAGATTTGAACTCACGACCTTCTGAACCCCATTCAGACGCGCTACCAAGCTACGCTACGCCCCGACCATGGTTCCGAAGAACACCGCTGATGCTACGGGGACGCGCCGGGCGTTCAAGGCTTTCTTCCGGGAGCAATGGGGTCACATCTAAAGTATTGACATATTCCGCTGGATCCGGGCGATTCCCTCATGGCTCGACCTCATCCGCTTCCGGACTCCGCATGGCTGGCACCTTGTCTCCAGCCGGGAACGTCGCGGCGGGTCCACTTCCGCCCGGACAACGAACGGCCCCGGCTCTTGGGCAGCCATTCCAAACTCCCCGAGCGCTTCGAGCGGCCATGCAGATAAGGTCTCCCAAATTTCCACGACTCCGCAGGAGATTCTCCCTCCTGCCGGTCACACAGCGGCAGATGTCAGCCGAATTGCCAAGCGGACCGGGCTGAGTCTCCCACCGACCCGCGTCTCCACGACGCATCTTCCGTTTGAAGGAATCGGGGGCAGACATCCGGAAGCAGACGTTGGCCCGCAAGCGGGCCGGACGGGATACGGATGGAGACGCCGCGAACCCGGGACCAAGGATGGCATCGGCTCAACTACGGTTGCTTGACCAAATGTCAACACTTTAGATGTGACCCCATTGCCCGTGGCTAGACGGGGAGCCGGCGTCCCATCCGGGCCTGCAAGATTTGGGTGACGGCCCGGTGATGGCCCGGCAACAAACCCGCCCTTTTCAGGCGGAACGACGCCACAACGCCTGGCCCAT
>CAIYFP010000452.1 GCA_903925515.1 uncultured Verrucomicrobiota bacterium | reverse complement strand
CCGCCAGAATAAGTCCTGCTAACTCACTCAGTCGGGGGTTGTTCGCTTCAAGAATAATTTGCACAAGGCGACCAAAGTGGCTTCACCAAGCTTCGCGCTGGACTTGGCTGAGGCAAGCGCCCGGAGCTGTAAAGTGAACTCGTGCTTTACAGGGTCCTTGTCGCTAACCAACTGCATGGACCTGGCGGAGAGGCTCTGATTGTCGAGGCGGTGTTAGGCGCTCACTACCGAGACCGTACTGGTACCAGTCGCCCCTGATTTTCAGCGTTTCGTCGCAGTCGACTTTGTTTGTTATGCAGCGCTTGCTAGCGTGCCGCCAGCTTCCGATTTCACCCGAAAGGACAACACTCCATGTCTCGCCACCGCAAGACCTCCATGATCCCGATTGCCCTGACGCTGTCGCTTCTGCTGCCGGCACCCATCGTGGCTAGTGCCCAGTCGAACACGCTCATTCCTCGGCATGCCATCTTCGGCAACCCGGAACGCGCCGGCGCTCAGGTAAGCCCGGACGGAAAGTTCGTCTCGTTCCTGGCGCCGCACGAGGGCGTCATGAACGTGTGGGTGGTCGAGCGCGGTAAGCCGCTCACCGCCGCCAAGCCCATGACGAGCGAGAAGGTGCGCCCGATCCGCGCATATAGCTGGATGGCGAATGGCGAGGACATCGTTTACGCCCAGGACAAGGGCGGTGACGAGAATTTCCTACTGTATGCGGTGAATGTGAAGACCAGCAAGGAGCGCACGCTCACAGATTTCAAGGGCGTAAGGGTGCAAAAGTATGGTTCCTCGCTCAAGCGGCCCGACGAACTGGTGGTGGGCATCAACGACCGCGATAAGCGCTTCCACGACCCGTATCTCCTTAACGTTAAAACCGGAGCGCTCAAGAAACTCTTCGAGAACACGGCCCAGTACTCGGGCTTCATGGTCGACGACGCGCTCGACGTTCGCTTCGCCACCAAGTCGACGCCCGATGGCGGCTGGGAAATGTTCCGGCTCGAGGGCGGCAGGGCGACTGCGTTTGACAAGGTCGGATTCGAGGATTCACAGACCACCTCCCCAGAGGGCCTAACGCGGGACGGCAAGACGCTCTACTGGCGCGAGAGCCGGGGCCGCAACACCCCCGCGTTCATGGCCATTAACCTCGACACGGGCGCCAAGCGCACCATCGGCGAGGACCCTCGCGCCGACTTCGGTGGGTCCATCGTGGATCCCGCCACCGGCCGCGTCCTGGCCTACACCGTCAATTACCTCAAGAACGAATGGCGAGCCGTCGACGATACGGTGAAGGGCGACATCGACTTCCTTGATGGGCAACTGAAGGGCGAGTGGGGCGTACAGAGCCAGACCCGCAACGGGCGCATCTGGGTCATAGGCCACGATCCCGTCACTGCCCCGGCACGCACGCTGGTCTTTGACCGTGACGCCAAGTCGCTCACGGAGCTCTACGTCGCCCGCCCCGCGCTCATCGGCGCGCCTTTGCCCACCATTTGCCCGCTGGAAATCCGCTCCCGCGATGGCATGACGCTCGTCTCCTACCTCGCGCTTCCCGCGGGATCCGACAAGGACGGCGATTGCCGCCCTGATACGCCGATGCCCTTGGTTCTCAATGTGCACGGCGGCCCCTGGGCGCGTGATGGCTTCGGCTACGACGCTCAGAGCACGTGGCTCACCAACCGCGGCTATGCGTCGCTGCAGGTGAACTTCCGCTCGTCGACCGGATTCGGCAAGTCGTTCATCAACGCCGGCGACCGGGAATGGGGCCGCAAGATGCACGACGACCTGATCGACGGCATCGACTGGGCGGTCACGAACAAGGTGGCGCTCCCCGACAAGATCGCGATCTACGGCGGTTCCTACGGTGGCTATGCGGCGCTGTGGGGCGCCACCAACACGCCCGATCGATTCGCGTGTGCCGTGGCGGTCGTTGCGCCCTCGAACCTTGAAACGTTGCTCGCCACCGTGCCGCCCTACTGGGAATCGTTCCGGGAGCAGCTCTACCGACGCGTGGGAGACCCGCGCACGGAAGTCGGCAAAGCGCTGCTCACGGAGCGCTCACCGCTCACGCACGTGGATCGCATTTCACGCCCGCTGCTGATAGGTCAGGGCGCCAACGACCCGCGCGTCAAGCAGGCTGAGGCGGATCAGATCGTAACGGCGATGCAGAAGAAGAACATCCCTGTGACTTATGTGCTCTTCCCCGACGAAGGGCACGGCTTCGCGCGTCCCGCAAACCGGACGTCCTTTTATGCTGTGACGGAGGCTTTCCTGTCGCGCTGCCTCGGCGGGCACTTCGAGCCCCCGGGCAAGGATTTCGACGGCGCGTCGATTACCGTGCCGACGGGCATGGAGCACGTGCCGGGCCTCAAGGAAGCGCTTGCCCGGAAGTGAGGCATTGGGGTGACGGGCACGGTGTCGGCGCGTTGCCTGGGGTGTACCGCCGCAGCGCCGATAGGTCGCCGGCCTTCATCGAGGCGGTTTCGCACACCGACGACGAGCGCATGAGCTTGTGCTGTCCGTGATCGAACTGCTGATGAAGTTACTAACTTACCAGGGTGTGCTAGTCGAGGAGATGGGCCGGGTAAGCACATAAGAGGTCCATCAACTGCCTCGCGAAGCTTTGCGCGAAACCGATCAGTGAGGTACCGTCATTGCGCTCTCTAGGCTACTTGCAAGATTGCGATCCGATTTATTTTGAGACTCTGAGAAAGGCAAGTTCGTCGGCGATCAGTTGGCATCGAGCTTCGGATCGAACTATCATCACCTCTTTCGCCTTGTTTGAGTTAGCACTCGTTTATTGAACACTTATGGAGTGTGCATGATCAATCTTAAAAACCCCAAGACGTTTTCAAGTCTCCTGCGTCAACTCGCTTTTGCGGCGGGCGCCGTGATGATCGGTATCGGTATGGCCCAAGCTGCAAACCTTAAATGGGCCGCCCAAAACGATATCCTCACACTAGACCCGCATTCGCAAAACCACGCGACGACAAACAATATTGTGGGCCACGCCTACGAGGGCCTGGTCCGTTATGATAAAAACTACCGAATCGAGCCTTGCCTTGCGACCAGCTGGCAAACGGTAAATCCAACAACATGGCGATTTAACCTGCGCAAAGATGTGAAATTCCATGACGGATCAACATTCACAGCAGACGATGTGATTTTTTCGTTTGATCGTATCCGGCAACCTCAGGGGACGATGCAAATTTATGTCGCGGGCGTTAAAGAAATCAAAAAAGTTGATGATCACACCATCGATATGATTCTTGACAAACCGAATCCTGTGTTGCTGAACAGTCTGGTGACTTTTCTCATCATGGATAAGGAATGGGCTGCAAAGAACAAATCAGAGAAAGTTCAGGATTACAAGGCAAAAGAAGATACATTTGCATCACGAAACACCAACGGTACAGGGCCCTTTGTGATCAAAGAATGGTCGCCTGATCAGCGTATCGTGATGACCGCGAATAAGTCTTGGTGGGGTAAATCCGAAGGCAACGTTACCGAAGTGACCTACACGCCCATTAAGGCTGATGCCACAAGAATTGCGGCCCTGCTTGCAGGTGATGTGGATTTAGTCACCGATTTGCCCACCCAAGATGTTGCGCGCTTGCGATCGACTGCGAGCTTGTTTGTACTAGATGGCCCAGAAGTACGAACGATTTTCATCGGTATGGATCAGGGCAGTGATGAATTGAAGTATGGCGCTAAAGGTAAGAATCCTTTTAAGGATGTTCGGGTTCGTCGGGCACTCTCGATGGCGGTAGATCGAGCAGCGATTCAGCGCACCATCATGCGTAATCTGTCGATCCCCGCAGCAATCATCGTGGCCCCTGGCGTTCATGGCCACACCCCTGAACTTGATAAAGCTGCCCCTGCCAACGTCGAAGGCGCCAAAAAATTACTTGCTGAAGCCGGTTACCCAAATGGCTTTGATTTCACGCTCGACTGCCCCAATAACCGTTATGTTAATGATGAAGAGGTCTGCCAGGCGGTGGTTGGCATGTGGGCCAAGATCGGTGTGAAGACTAAACT
>CAIYFP010000451.1 GCA_903925515.1 uncultured Verrucomicrobiota bacterium | reverse complement strand
GTCACGAATGAGCAGCAGCACGAGCCAGCCACCGCGGCTACGCCTTGGGCTTCCCAAGGGGTCGTTGCAGGACGCCACCTTGGAGAAGTTCGCCAAGGCGGGCTGGAACATCACGGTGTCGAGCCGCAGCTACGAGCCGTACGTGGACGACCCGGAGTTGTCCGTGCGCCTGATCCGGGCGCAGGAGATCGGGCGTTATGTGGCCTTGGGCTATCTCGACGCCGGGTTGACCGGCCATGACTGGATCGTGGAGAACGGCGTGGCGGGGAAGCTTCACGAGGTGGGCGAGTTCGTGTTCAGCAAGGCGACGCGCCAGCCCACGCGCTGGGTGTTGGCCGTGCCGGACGAGTCGCCCATTCGTTCCGTGAAGGACCTTGAGGGCAAGCGCATCGCCACCGAGGTCATGGGGCTGACCAAGGCATGGCTCCGGCGCAACAAGGTGAAGGCGGACGTCGAGTTCTCATGGGGTGCCACCGAGGTGAAGGCCCGCGAGCTGGTCGATGCCATCGTGGACGTGACCGAGACGGGCTCGTCGCTCAAGGCCAACAAGCTCCGCATCGTGGACACGTTGCTGGTGTCCACGCCCCGGCTCGTTTCCAACCGCGACTCATGGAAGGACCCATGGAAGCGGCGCAAGGTCGAGACCCTCGCGCTGCTGCTGCGCGGGGCGATCGAGGCGGAGTCCAAGGTGGGCCTGAAGATGAACGTGAAGGCCTCGCAACTGGACGGACTGCTGCAAGCCCTGCCCGCGCTGCGCAACCCGACGGTTTCGAGCCTCAGCCAGACGGGCTGGGTCGCCGTCGAGACCGTGATCGACGAGGCCGTCGTCCGGGAAATCATCCCCCAGCTCAAGGCATCCGGCGCCGAGGGCATCATCGAGTACCCGTTGAACAAGGTGGTGTACTAGGTTCACCAGCCCGCCCGCCGCGCGCGGCACAAACACGCGACACGAAGACCAATTTCGGGAACATCCCGGGAAACAAGAAGACAAGACTATGGGTTCGCTCAAGAAACGCAGGAAGTCCAAGATCAACAAGCACAAGCGCCGCAAGAAGCTTCGCCAGAACCGGCACAAGAAGCGCACCTGGCAGAAGTAGGCTGGTCCGGCCCATTCGGCCGGTCGTGCCCTGCGGCGCGACGGCGCAAACGCTCGGTGGCGGCCCCGCCCTTGCGCGGCCGCGCAACGGGTCTTGATTGGGCTCATGCAACGACGCATGGCACGGGCGTGGACAACGTCATGGACGGTCGGCGGGCTTGCTTGCCTGTTGGTCGCCGGTTGTCGCGCCCCGCGCCCCCAGGGTTCCCCGCGCATCCAGTCCCCGGCAGGGACGTCGCGCGCCAGCGACGAGGCGCTCGACCGTCGCGCCCGCGCCATGGCTGCCTATGGCGCGGGGGTGATCCGCGAGATGAACGACGACGGCCCCGGCCTGCTCGACTACTGGTCGAAGGCCGTGGGCGAGGATCCGTCCAACGTGGCGCTTGCCCGGGAGGTCGCCCGGCGTCGGCTGGTGCGCCGCGAGTACCGGGAGGCGGCCATGGTCCTCGAGAAGGCCACGCAAGGTCCCGGGGCCAAGCCCGACCCCGGGTTGTGGTCCATGCTTGGCCTTGCCTACGTCCAGAGCGGCAGGACCAACGAGGCCATGGGCGCGTACCGGCGCGGGCTGGGTGACGGCCCGGCTCACCTGACGGCGTACGCGTCCCTGGGCCGCTTGCTCGTCGAGGGCGGGCGCGTCGAGGAGGCGGAATCGTTGCTGGGCAAGGCCGCGTTGCAGGAACGGACCAACGCGATCTTCCACCTTGATGTCGCGGAGTTGCTCGGCCAGCTCGCGTTGCGAAACCCGGGCGTGGCACCCCGGGTAAAGCCCAAGGCCATGGCCGAGCTGGACCTTGTCGAGGGACTGCAACCCAAGCAGCCCGCCATCCTGCTTCGCCTCGCGGACCAAAACCACGCCCTCGGGCGCACCAACGTCTCCGAGGCCATCCTCGCCAAGCTCGCCGAGCCCGGGTCCCGCAACCCCATGGCGTCGGCCAAGCTCGCCGAGCTCTACCTGCGCACGGGCCGCCTCGACGACGCGGCCGCGCAGCTGGAGGCGCTCCGCCGCGCCGCCCCCGCCAACCCCATGCCCCCCTACTACCTCGGCGCCATCGCCATGGAGCGCCGTCGCTTTGACGAGGCCGAGGAGTGGTTCCGGAAAAGCCTGTTGCTGGACCCGACGCAGGAATCAGCCCACGTGGACCTGCTGACGGCGATCCTGTCCTCAAGGAGGTTCGACGCCGTGTCCGAGGTGGTGGACAAGGCGCGCCTGTGCATGAAGCCGAGCTTCCGCCTCGAATACCTTGCCTCGATGGGTTTTGGACGGCTCAAGAAGCATGCGTTGGCGCTGGATGCCATCGAGCGGGCGGAGAAGGCGGCCGAGGGCGACGCGCGGCTGCTCGACCACCGGTTTTTCTTCCAGTACGCCGTCGTGCTGGAGCAGTCGGGGCGCGGGGCCGACTCGCTTGCGCGGGCCGAGAAGGCCCTTGCCCTGAAGCCGGACTTCGCCCCGGCGTTGAACTTCCTTGGCTACTCATGGGCCGACCAAGGCGTTCGTCTCGCCGAGGCCCGCGACCTGATCGAGAAGGCGGTCGTCGCCGACCCTGACAACTCCGCGTACCTTGACAGCCTTGGCTGGGTCTTGTTTCGCCTGGGCAAGGCGGCGGAGGCGTTGCCGCACCTTGAGAAGGCCGCCGAGCTCCTCAAGGACGAGCCCGACGCGACGGTGCTCGAGCACCTGGGGGATGTGCTGGAGGCCCTTGGGCGCGCGGGCCCGGCGCGCGAGGCATGGGGGAAGGCCGAGAAGATCGAGTCGTCGCCCGCGTTGCGCCGGAAGCTGGGGCGGGGCGGCCCATGAACCGGCGAGGCGGGTCGTTCTCCATGCGGTTCAAGCGTCATTACACGGTCGCGCAGGCCCGCATGCTCCTGCCGCAGGTCGGCCAATGGCTCCACGAACTGCGCGTCCTGCGGCAATCCTTGCCGCGCATGGAGGAACGGTTGGCGGAGCTTCGCCATGAGTTCGGCGACCAAGGCGGCGCGCGCGTGGACGAATGGGTTCTCGCCGTCGTCCGGATCGCCCGGTCCGAATGGGAGTTCCGCAGGCGCGACATCCTCGTCGAGGACCTTGAACGCGGCCTTGTCGGATTCCCCTCGATCATGGCCGGGCGCGAGGTGCTCCTCTCATGGGAGGAGGGCGACGAGGACGTGGGCTACTGGAAGGAGCTGGCATAGCCCGGCGCGCGACGGCCGGGCCGGGCGTCCTTGCGCGTGCGGCCGGCATGCGATGGGTGCCCGTGGCTTGCCCGGTGTTTCCATGGCGCACCCCCCATGGTTGAGTGAGTCCCATGAGACGGTTGGCCATGGTCTGGATGTTGGCGTGGGGTTGCGTCGGGGCGGACGTGGACTGGCCGGCATACCTCGGGGACAAGGGCAGCACCCATTACTCGCGGCTCTCCCAGATCACGCCCCGCAACGTGTCGCGGCTCGGGGTTGCATGGACGTACCATGCCGGCGGCGCGGACCCGGCCAACCGTTCGCAAATCCAGTGCAACCCGCTCGTCATCGGGGGCGTGTTGTTTGGAACCACGCCGGACTTGCAGGCGTTCGCGCTCGACGCCGCGACCGGGCGCGAGCTGTGGCGCTTCGACCCGGCCTCGGTTCACGGCGTGACCAAGGCAGGGGTCAACCGCGGGCTGGTTCATTGGGCGGACGGCCAGGACCGCCGGGTGTTGTTCGGCAACGATCATTTCCTCCATGCGCTGGACGCGGGCACCGGCCGACGGGTGCCCGGGTTTGGCAAGGACGGCACCCTGGACCTGCTGGACGGGCTCGGGCGCGACGTCCGGGGCTTGTCGTTGCAGGCGAACACGCCGGGGGTGGTGTTCGGCGACCTGCTCATCATGGGGATGCGGCTGGGCGAGGGACCCGCGCCGGCGGCACCCGGGCACATCCGGGCCTACGACATCCGGACCGGCCGCCTCGCATGGCGGTTCCACACGATTCCCCAGCCGGGCGAGCCCGGCCATGAGACATGGCCCCCGCATGCCCACCGATACGCCGGCGGCGCCAACGTCTGGGCGGGGTTCGCCCTCGACGAGCGGCGCGGCATGGTGTTCTGCCCCACGGGCTCGGCGGCGTTCGACTTCTGGGGCGGGAACCGGATCGGGGCGAACTTGTACGCGAACTGCCTCGTGGCCATCGACGCCCGGACCGGACGCCGGCTCTGGCATTATCAGCTCGTCCATCATGACCTCTGGGACCGCGACCTGCCCGCCCCACCGAACCTTGTCACCGTGACCCATGGGGGGCAGCGCATCGACGCCGTCGCCCAGGTGACCAAGTCCGGGCACGTGTTTGTCTTCGAACGCGAGACTGGCAAGCCCCTCTTCCCGGTCCGTGAGATGCCGGTGCCGTCCTCGGACATGCCGGGCGAGTCGGCATGGCCGACGCAGCCGGTGCCACTGCGGCCGCCGCCGTTCGCGCGGCAGCGGTTCACGCACGAGGACATCACCGACGTCTCGCCCGGCGCCCATCGGCATGTGCTGGAGCGATTCGTCCGGCTGCGTCCGCACGTGCCGTTCATGCCGCCCAGCAAGGAGGGCACCATCGTGTTGCCCGGGTTCGATGGCGGCGCGGAGTGGGGCGGCGCGGCGGTGGACCCGGCGGGCGTCCTGTACGTGAACGCCAACGAGATGCCATGGGTGCTCACCATGGTGGAGGCGCGCCGGGCCGATGGTGGCCCGATGGCCTCGGGGGAGGCCTTGTTCAACCAGCTTTGCGCGGCCTGCCATGGGATTGACCGGCGCGGCAACGCGGCGCAGAACGTCCCGTCCCTCCTTGGCGTCGGCCAGCGCCTCAAGGCGGACGACGTGCTCGCCTTGCTTCGCGCCGGCAAGGGCGTGATGCCCTCGTTCGACTTCCTCACGGCGGGGCAACGCCATGCCTTGCTGGCACATCTGCTGGGGACGACGAACGGGATGACCCGCGAGGCAGCAAGGGCCACCGACGCGGCCGCACCCGTCGAGGGATCCACCTCGCCCGCCGCCGATGCGCTGGGCTCCATCCCCTTCACCATGACGGGGTACCATCGATGGCTCGACACCAACGGCTACCCGGCCCTGAAGCCGCCGTGGGGCACCTTGACGGCAATCGATCTCAACACGGGGGAACACCGGTGGCAGGTCCCCTTGGGCGAGGTGCCGGAGCTGATCTCGCAAGGACTCCCTCGCACGGGCACGGAGAACTATGGCGGGCCGGTGGTGACGGCGGGCGGCCTTGTGTTCATCGCGGCGAGCCGGGACGAGCATCTCAGGGCGTTTGACCGCCGGACGGGCCGGGAGTTGTGGAAGGCGAGGTTGCCCGCCGCCGGCTATGCCACGCCCGCGACATACTCCGTGAACGGCCGCCAGTACGTGGTGATCGCATGCGGGGGCGGCAAGATCGGCACAAGGAGCGGCGACGCCTACGTGGCGTTCGCCCTGGGTCGTTGAGGGGCACCGGGCGGATCCCGCCGCCGTGCGTGGGCATGGGGCGACCTGGGAGCGCGGCCGTCCCCGGCCGCCGCCGCGCGTCCGAAAGGCATGAAGCGAGCGCCCGAGGACGGGCGCGGTCCCAGGAGGGGGCCGGTCCTACCCCATCCCACCCATACACCCCATCGCGCCCGCGCATCCCCTTCGTTCCCGTAACGACCGGGCCGAACATTTTCTCAACTATATCCCATGCGAAGCGCCGCGTCTGGCGGGTAGCCTGTTCGCATATGAGCAATTTGTGGCGCTCACGCCACGCAATTGTTGGTGCCAAGGCACGCCTGGGATCAATGAACAAGAGGCTGAATGCGGTGCTGCTAAGGAGTGCAAATGTTAGCAATCGTACATCGTCAGTCGGGCTTAAAAAGCTGCTACGCGGATCAATCCAGCATCTCCTAAATCTACAACGTTCCTGCACTTTGGAAGGCTCCGGCCTACGCAGGATCGTTCAGTTCTTAAGCGGCAGCATTCCTCGCCAAAATCTTGGGGCATACGTCATGCGTTTGACCTAAGGCGTGGCAAGCAAATCAATTCAAAATTCAAACAACTAATAACCAACATGAAAAGTAACCAACCGAAGTCCAAACTTACGATTGCCATCGTCTGCCTACTGATAGGAGGCCTGGGGATTCACCGGCGAATGATGGGCTACAGCAATTGGTGGCTCGTGCTAATTGTCTCGATCGTGACGCTTGGCATTGGCGGCGGACTCTGGGCGCTTATCGACTTTGTTCGAGTTCTAGCCGGCAACCTCAAAATGGCGGACGGGCAAGCACTCCGATAGGACAGCATCTGTTGCATTTAGATGAGGCGCCCAGCATTTTTCAAATCGTACATTGCTACCGTGCCGATCAAGGCGTGTTGGCTAGCAGTAGTGTGACCTCTAATAAGAATGGAAGCCTATGGGAACATATCAATTTATTGATTCCGAGGGGAACTCTATTGGCCCAGTTTCTCTTGATACTCTCCGGAAGATGAGGCAAGCGGGACACCTTGGAGGGCATACTCAGATTCTTGATGAAGCCACCAAAAGGTTCCTCAGGCTCGACCAATTGCTGGGCGTTGCCGCAACCGAAGGTGCCACTGTTCTTCCCCCGCCCCCATCGAGTGCCAAGACAAAACGATACTTCTTCGCGGACACCAACAACACGCCAGTTGGCCCATTCACCATTGAGGAACTTCAGCGGCAGCTCATCGACAAAAAAATCCGGGCTGAAACACAGATTATCGAAGAAGGCGGGACTGTCTGGCAGCCTTACGCAAACGTAATGATGGATAGGTTGAGGGAAGGCACCGGTGGCGCAGTGGTCCCGCCACCGCCACCGTCATCGAATCCCAAGGAGACATCACTTGGTGGAGCAATTCTGTGGTTCTTTTTCTGCCTGCCGCTTGGATTCATGCAGTGGAACCAAGCAGCCAAGGGCTGGGTCTGGGTGATCATTACCATCGTGTCGGGCGGCTTGGCTGGTCTAGTGGCAGTAGTGGATTATTGGATGTGCTTCTCTGCACAGCAAAAGCGAAAGCTCGGCGAATGGGAGTTTTTCCCAAGAAAATAAGGATCCTTTACTTGGGGTTGGCATTCGGCGTCGTCATCGGAGCATTGCTCTCCCAAGTCGGAGTCTTGCCAGCAGCCATTTGTCCATTTTCGAGGTATCTTTTTGTCTCGTGTCCCATGTGTGGCACTAGTCGCGCGTGGCTGCTGCTCTTGCACGGGGATCCATTGGCGGCCTTTAAGTCAAACCCGCTGTTTTTGCTTTGGGGGTTGTGGTGCCTCGTGGCATTTGCGGACTTGCTCCACAAGAGCTTCGCTTCAAGGGCGCCGACAATCGGGGATTTCTGTATACGTGCGGTTAGCCGGAACAAGCCGCTTGTCATTGCGCATGCTGTCTGCTGCGTGTCCATGTTCTTTTATCTCAATGCAGTCGGACCAACGGCGAGGTTTCGCGTTTTTCAATGCATCCATAACGGGCTTCCACGATGAAGACGATCGTTGTAAGACGCGCGTCCTTTCTATCCTCATGCTACAGCGTTTCCATAAATGGAAGGGACCCGGATTATTCCACGGTTGTAAGGTTCACGTGGCATGACCCACAGGAAATCGTCATCCATGCGCAGTCTAAACGCTCCGACGAGATCATTCACATGGTACCTAAAACGCATCATCGTGGCAGGAAGACTGGATATGGGGATCGGGCCGAATACTCGATTCAGAATTGGGGCGCTTCTCCATTTGGATTCTTATCAATCGTTGCGTAAGTAAATGCGCTATTGGGCGTTGAGAATGTACTTGGTGTCTGCGAGGTGGAAGAAAGACATGACCAACCTCACATTTGCCTGAATGGAGCGCATGATTGAGCGAATCGCATGGGCCATCTCCTCCTTGGTGCGGACGAACAATCGTGCCAGCCGATTCTTG
>CAIYFP010000450.1 GCA_903925515.1 uncultured Verrucomicrobiota bacterium | reverse complement strand
CTCCGCCTCCGTCGTCGTCAACCCGCGCGCCCGCGCGCGCATCTACCGCGCCGACCGCGAGGCCTACCCCCGCCGCAGCTTCGTCGCCGTCGGCGACGTCCCCCAACCCGACGCCGCGCGCGCCGCCTTTGACCAGGTGGAGGCCCTGTTCCATACGGCGCGAAAGCTCTCCGGCGATGCCCCGGGCCGGATCATCTGCGAGCATGAGGATGCCCCGATGGCCGTCGGCGAGGTCGCCACCGGGCTCGTCTCCGGCATGGGCGGCGCGCGCTGCGCCCTCCATGCCCCCCGCCATTCCCTCCATCGTTCCCCCGAGGCCATGCGGCGACGCGCACGCGACCTGTCCGAGCGAAACCGCATCCCGACGGACCGCCCCGTCAGCCTGTTCTCCGAGTACTTCCCCGACACCGTCGAATACCCCGAGCTGCTCGCCGCCGCCGCCGCAGGCTCCTTGAAGTCCATGGTCTTCAGGCAGGCCTCCGCCGAGCGCGGCCCGTTCTTCTCCGAGCGCGACCATGTCCGCATGGCCGACCTCGCCGACTTCGGCACCGACATCTACTGGGCCAACCCGCTGCTCCGGCACGTGGCGCGGCTCACCCAGAAGGAACGTCGCACGTTCTTCGTGCCCGAGGATCGCGTTCAGGAGTTCCACGACGCCCTCGTGATGGCCGTGTACGGATCCGTCATGGACCTCAACGACGCCGACCAGCACCGGCTCGCCACCCTGTTGTCGCGCTTCAAGGCCCTCTTCGGAGGCAGCCTCGCACTCCTCACAGGCGGCGGTGGCGGCGTCATGAAGCACGTCTCCGAGATCGGCCAGTCCCTCGACCTCATGGTCGGATGCAACTACCTCGAGAACGCCGACCAAGACATCGACCCTGTCGTCGGCTTCTACCAGATGTTCCAAGGCGGCTCCCGCCACATGCGCCAACGCTGGTTCGAGGTCGCCCGCTTCCACCTCTTCTGCATCGGCGGCGTCGGCACGCTCGAGGAGGTCGGCCTCACCCTCACCGACATCAAGCTCGGGCTCCTCAACCGCGAACCCATCGTCTTCTTCGGCCGCGAAACCACGGACCTCTACTGGCGCGACCTCGTCGCCCAGCTCGGCAAGATGGTCGAGAGCGGCCGCGCACCCCGCTGGATCGCCAGCAACATCCTTGTCACCGACAACCCCGACGACGCCATCGCCTTCTACCAGCAGGTGCTCCAGATCGCCTGACCGGCCGCAGCCCCCCGGCGACCGAGCGCTGGCCGAATCCCATCGTTGTCTTCCCCGCCCCCCTCCAGTATTTGCCTTGACCATGTCCTCGCTCCGCAACGCATGGCGTCGGGCCCCACGCTCCTCCTTGGACCAAGCCCATGCCATCGGACCGCGCCCGTCCCCGGGCGCATCCCCCTTGCCTAGCCCATTCCCTTGGTTCCTCATCCTCGCCGCCGTCCTCGCCCTCGGCGTCGCCCGCGCCCAGTCTCCTGCCGACGCCTTCTCCGCGCTCCAGTCCGACCTCGGCGCCTTCCTGTCCCCCAGCAACGCCCCCGGCGCCACGTGGGCCGCCATGGTCGCCTCGGCATCCACCGGCGCCGTGTGGTTCGAGCGCGACCCCGCCCGGCTCATGGTCCCAGCCTCCAACACCAAGCTCTTCACGGTCGCCATGGCCCTCGACCGCTTCGGCACCAACGGCACGTTCGCCACCGAATGGCGTTGGCCTGGCACCCCCGATGCCTCAGGCACGCTCGACGGCAACGCATGGCTCGTCGCCGGCGGCGACCCCGCGCCCGGTGGAGGCGCCTCGACGGTTGCCGCGCTCGCGTCCCTCGCCGATGCCCTCGCCCACGGAGGGGTTCGCCGAATTCGCGGGCGCATCCTTCTCGTTGACGCATTCTTCGACGCCCCGCCCTTCGGTCTTGGCTGGAACTGGGATGACATCCCCGAGGCCTACGGTGCGCCCGTCGCGGGATTCCAATGGGCCGACAACGCCGTCACGCTGGTCGTCGAGCCCGGCAACATGGCAGGGGACCACGCGACCGTCCGAACCTTTCCCATTCCCGAGGCCTTCGACATCGAGTCCAGCGTCCGCACCGTCCAAAAGGATGCCCCCGCCAACCTGACCATCCGGCGGTCCCCCGACCCCAGCAGCTTCCGCTTCGCCGTGTCCGGCACGGTGCAGGCCGGGAAGCCGCACATGGAACGCATGGCCGTCCCGGACGCCGGCGAGTGGCTTGCGCGCGGCCTTTCGGACCTGCTCCGGCAACGGGGCGTCGAACATGCCGGCATCGTGCGAGCAAGCGGACCTTCCGCCCTGCCCAAATCCATTCCCCCTCGCGCCCGCGTGCCTTCACCGCCCATGGCCGAGATCGCCGCCCTGTGCCTCAAGCCCTCCAACAACCGCATCGCCCATGCCCTCTGGCTCCACGTCGGCGCCGACCTCCGCCGCAACCCGCGCCCCTCTGACCCCATGCCGGCGCCCGGAACAACCGAGGACGACAACGACCGCGCCGCCCGCGCCATGGATGCCTTCATGGGCCAGGTCGGCGTCCCCCGGGGCGACGTCGTCCTCGAGGAAGGCTCCGGCTTGTCCCGCAAGAACCTGGTCACGCCCCGTGCCACCATCCAGCTGCTGCGCCACATGGACTCCAACCCGGCCTCGTCCGCATGGCTCTCGGCCCTGCCCGTGGGTGGCATCGACGGCACCCTTCGCTCGCGCTTCACCGGGCCAGGGGCCAAGGGACGCGTCCTCGCCAAGACCGGCACCCTTCGCCACGTGCACTCCCTCGCGGGGCATGTCACCACCGCCTCCGGCCAAAGGCTCGTCTTCGCGCTCTTCGTCAACGGCCATGCCGCACCCAACGCGACGGGCCGTGCCACCGCCGAGATAGACCAGTTCATCTCGCGCCTCGCCGCATTCGCCGGGCGCGGCCCCGAGTAGCCGCCGCGGACCCGCGACCACACGCGATGGCCTTGAACCCTGCAACTGGAGGCCGCATGCCCTCATGCGCCGAGCTCCACGCCGCCCTGCGACGCCTCGTTGCCATCGCCTCCGTCCTCCTCGCGCCCCTCCCCTCGGCGGCCGACTCCCACCACCCGCCCGCGGTCGCACGGGTCGAGCGTTCCGGGCTCACCCCAGCCCAGTTCCATGACGAGTCCGACCGCTGGCATTACCAAGGCTATCGCCTCGCAAGGGTCATCATGGGCGCCGTCGATGGCCGCGATTCCATCTCCGCCTCATGGGAGGCCCGCGAGACCCTCGTCCCATCCGAGCTGGCCACCGCCGACGCCGCCGTTGCCCGCTTCATGGAACGGCACCAGGCAACCGCCCTGTCCCTCGCGTTGGCCAAGGACGGCCGACTCGTCCTTGCCCGCGCCTATGGCCATGCCGACAAGGCCCGCAGGGAACCCCTCGCCCCGCGCCATCGCTTCCGCATCGCCAGCATCTCCAAGCCCATCACCGCCACCGGCATCCTCCTCCTGCGCGAACGCAACGACCTTCGGCTTTCAGACAAGGCCTTCGGCAAGGAGGCCTTGCTCGGCATGCCCAAGGAACTTTACCCGGGCGGACCCTCCGTAACCGGTGTCACCTTCGAGCACCTGCTCACCCACGCGGCCGGCGGATGGGCGCACGACCTCGGCTTCGACCCCATGTTCCATCACCCCGGGCTCGACCATGCCGCCCTCATCGCCCGCGTCCTCCGCGAGCATCCCCTCCAGCGCGAGCCCGGCTTCGAGCATCACTATTCCAACTTCGGCTATTGCCTTCTTGGCCGCGCCATCGAGTCCGCCTCGGGCCGCCCGTACGAGCGCTTCATCAAGGCCGAGGTCCTCGCCCCCTGCGGCATCCACGCCATGGACATCGGCGGCGACACCGAGGCCGACCGCAAGCCCGACGAGGTCTGGTACCATGGCCAGGGCGGCGAGGATCCCTACGCCATGAAGCTCGCGCGCATGGACGCCCACGGCGGCTGGATCGCCAGCGCCGTGGACGTCGTGCGCTTCCTCGTCCATGTCGATCAACGCCCCGCCCCGCCCGACATCCTCCGCCCCGAATCCTTGTCCCGCATGTTCAAGCCCAGCGCTCCTTCCAGTCGCTACGCCATGGGCTGGGCGGTCAACGACGCCCCCAACCGCTGGCACAACGGCTCCCTTCCAGGCTCCCAGTCCATCGCCGTCCAAACCCACGACGGCTACTCCTGGGCCGCACTCACCAACACCCGCGACCCCGGCATCGGCCCCGACCTCGACCAGCTCATGTGGGAGGTCCGCGCCGCCCTCAAAACCCTCCCCTCGTTCGACCTGTTCAGATAGTCCGAGGCCGCAGGGAGACGGGGCCAACGACCCGTCCCAGGCTCAAGGTCTCCGCCGGAACGATGCAGTCGGGAGAGAACTGATCGCGCCGCAGATTCTCCCGCAAGACGAGGACCGAGCGAGGCGCGGGCCAGTACTCGGCCCGTAGCAAGCCCAGGACGAGGCTCTTGCGAGAGAAGTTCCCGCAAGCACGACCGAACCAACCGAATCGTCCCGGTTCGGCCACCCAGCCATGGGACCCGGCGGAATGTTCGATTGCGACCCACGTCAACCCCACGCAGTCGCCCAGCACCGCAATCCCACTCCCGGCGCCGACTTCCCGCTCGCCTCCCGTTTCCCGTCCGGTAGCGTCCCGCGCGAACGGAGCGCAATCGACACCATGAGCAATCCCCCGGGTGACATCGCAGTCATTGGCCTCGCCGTGATGGGCCAGAACCTCATCCTCAACATGAACGACCACGGCTTCACCGTCGTGGCGTTCAACCGGACGACGTCCAAGGTGGACGAGTTCCTTTCAAACGAGGCGAAGGGCACGCGCATCGTCGGCGCCCGCTCCATCGCCGAGATGGTCGCCTCTCTCAAGCGTCCCCGGCGCGTCATGCTCATGGTCAAGGCCGGCGCCGCCGTGGACGAGTTCATCGCCCAGCTCCTACCCCACCTCGCGCCCGGCGACATCGTCATTGACGGCGGCAACTCCCTCTTCAACGACACCGGCCGCCGCGTGCGCGAATTGGAGGCCCGCGGCCTCCTCTACGTCGGCACCGGCGTCTCCGGCGGCGAGGAGGGCGCACGGTTCGGCCCCAGCATCATGCCGGGCGGTTCCTGCGCCGCATGGCCCCACGTGAGGCCCATCTTCCAGGCCATCGCCGCCAAGGTCGAGGGCGGCGCCGCCTGCTGCGACTGGGTCGGCGGCGGCGGCTCCGGCCACTACGTCAAGATGGTCCACAACGGCATCGAGTACGGCGACATGCAGCTCATCTGCGAGGCCTACCAGCTCATGCGCGACGGCCTCGGCATGGCCGCCCCCGAAATCGCCCATGTCTTCCGCCAGTGGAACGCCGGCGACCTCGACAGCTTCCTCGTCGAAATCACCGGCAACATCCTCGGCAAGGCCGACGACGACGGCCAACCCCTCGTGGACAAGATCCTCGACGCCGCCGGCCAGAAGGGCACCGGCAAGTGGACCGTCATCGACTCCGCCAACCTCGCCCAGCCCGTCACCCTCATCGCCGAGGCCGTCTTCGCACGCTGCGTCAGCGCCATGAAGGCCGAGCGCGTCGCCGCCGCGCCCCTGCTCGCCGGGCCCGCGCCCCGCATCGATGCCGACCGCGCCACCATGGTCGAGGACATCCGCCGCGCGTTGTACGCCTCCAAGATCGTCAGCTACGCGCAGGGCTACATGCTCATGCGCGCCGCCTCCCAGGAGAACGGATGGAACCTCAACTACGGCGCCATCGCCCTCATGTGGCGCGGCGGCTGCATCATCCGCAGCCGCTTCCTCGGCAAGATCAAGGA
This sequence comes from uncultured Verrucomicrobiota bacterium, assembly GCA_903925515.1. Lineage (GTDB taxonomy): Bacteria > Verrucomicrobiota > Verrucomicrobiia > Limisphaerales > UBA9464 > UBA6176. Next base: position 735 of record CAIYFP010000450.1, on the reverse strand, counting down.
CGCCTTCGACGCCGATCCCGGCCTCGTGAACCTCATGCTCGACGGCTACTTCCGCGCCGAGCTCGCCCAATGCCAGGAAGGCTGGCGCCGCGTCGTGGCCCACGCCGCCCTGCACGGCCTGCCTGTCCCCGCCTTCGCCACCGCCCTCTCCTTCTACGACTCCTACCGCTGCGCACGGCTCCCCGCCAACCTCCTCCAGGCCCAGCGCGACTACTTCGGAGCCCACACCTACGAGCGCGTGGACCGCCCCCGCGGCCAGTTCTTCCACACCAACTGGACCGGCACCGGCGGCCGCGTCAGCTCCAGCACCTACAACGCCTAGCCGCCAAGGCCCACCCACTTCCCCGCCCCGCCTCGCTCATCCCAAGCCCGGTGTCTTCCCCCATGGCCGAGGTCTTCATCTGTTACGCACGCAAGGACAACCCCGAGGACGCCCCCAGACGGGATCGTTGGGTGGACCGTCTCATGGTCCACCTCCAGCCCATGGCTCGCAGCCACAAGTTCGGCGTGTTTTATGACAACGAGGTCCAGCGCGGCGAACAGTGGCACCAGACCATCCAAGGCAAGCTCAACGCCGCCCGCGTCGTCGTCCTCGTCGTCTCCCCCCATTTCCTCGACAGCGAATACATCACCGCGAAGGAGATGCCCGTCATCCTCCGGCGTCATCGCGAGGAGGGTCTCCACGTCATCCCCATCCATATCGAGCACTCCATCTACGACAGTGTTCAGTACGAT
>CAIYFP010000449.1 GCA_903925515.1 uncultured Verrucomicrobiota bacterium | reverse complement strand
GCTTGCCGTGCTTCACGGGGTTGTGGATCCGAAGTCTCTCCCATCCTTAAGCGAGGATTTGGGCAACCCCTAGGCGCGCGCGATGTCGTGGTTTCGTGGTTCAGCACCGGGAAATGCCGGTTGACACTCGCCCGGGCGTTTGGTTGCCTCTCCGCTCTTTCGGTACGCAGAAATTTACGAGCTATGTACGCAGTTTTGGAGACGGGTGGTAAGCAATACCGGGTTGAGGCAGGGGACTTCCTTGAGATCGAGTCCATCCCTGCCGCAGCGGGCGAGGCGCATGTTTTCGACCGCGTCCTGCTCGTGAGCCGCGACGGCAACGTGACCGTGGGCCAACCCTTGGTTTCGGGCGCCAAGGTCACCGCCGACGTCGTCGAGCACATCCGCGGCGACAAGAAGATCGCCTTCAAGTTCCGCCGTCGTAAGGGCTACCATCGCACCGTGGGTCATCGCCAGGAACTCACCGTGGTCAAGGTCCGCGAAATCACCGCCTGACCCGGGCATCTCACCCACCCCTTCCACTTCACACCCACCTAGGAAACCACGTTATGGCTCATAAAAAGGGACAAGGCAGTTCCAAGAACGGGCGCGACAGCGTCAGCAAGCGGCTCGGCGTCAAGGCCTACGGCTCCGAACTCGTCACGGCCGGCAGCATCATCGTCCGCCAACGCGGCTCCAAGTTCACCGCCGGCGTCAATGTCGGCATCGGCCGCGATTGGACCCTCTTCGCCCTCACCGACGGCCGCGTGAAGTTTGACCGCGAAGGTCGCCGCGTGAACGTGCTGCCGGAGGTCCCGGCCGCCGTCGTCGCCGGCAACTAGTCCTTTCTCCCCCGGCCGCGCCTCCCACGCGCCGCCACCCTGATTCATGGGCGAGGCCTCCAGCCTCGCCCGTTTCGTTTCCACCCCGTTCCATCCCCGCACCCATGTTTGTCGATGAAATCAAGGTCTATGCCCGCGCCGGTCACGGCGGACGCGGTGCCGTCGCCTTCCGTCGCGAGGCCTACATCGCCAAGGGCGGCCCCGACGGCGGCAACGGAGGCAAGGGCGGAGACGTGATCCTCGAGGCAAGCCACGACCTCAACAACCTCATCGAGCAATACTTCAACCCACGCCTCGTCGCCCAGCATGGCGAGGGCGGCATGGGCAAGGGCATGGACGGCAAGGCCGGCAAGGACCTCGTCATCAAGGTCCCCTGCGGCACCATGGTCTGGCGCCTTCGGGACACCACCCCCAAGCCCGAAACCCTCCCCAAGCGCATCGGACCGTCCGGCGCACCCCTCGAACCCACCTCCCCGCCGCGCCGCGGTTCCTCCAAGCAGCCCCCCACGCCCCCCAACCCCGCTCCCGAGGACGCCTCCGCCGCCGAATCCGAATCCGACTCCCCCTCCCGCCCCACCCTCGGCGCCTCCACCACCCATCGGCCCGTCATTCGCACCATGGGCGGCATCCGCGCCATGGAAATTGACCTGTCCTCCGACGACGCCGTCGCCGAGGACGCCTTCGACGCCAGCAAGGGCGAGCTCGTCTGCGACCTGACCACCCACGGCCAGCGCTTCATCCTTTGCAAGGGCGGACGCGGCGGGCTCGGCAACCGGAACTTTGCCACCAGCCGTCACCAAACCCCGCGCTTCGCCCAGCCCGGCGAGCCCGGCACCGAGGGCGATTACCTCCTCGAGCTGCGCATGGTCGCCGACGTCGGCCTCGTGGGCTATCCCAACGCCGGCAAGTCCACCCTCCTCACCGCCATCTCCCACGCGCGCCCCAAGATCGCCCCCTACCCCTTCACCACCCTCACGCCGCAGGTCGGCATCGTCGAATACGAGGACTTCGCACGCCTCGTCGTCTGCGACGTCCCCGGCCTCATCGAGGGCGCCCACCAAAACGTCGGCCTCGGCCATGCCTTCCTCCGTCACCTTCGCCGCTGCAAGGTCCTCGTCGTCCTCCTCGACATGGCCGGCACCGACAACCGGCTTCCATGGGATGATTACCGCCACCTGCTCGCCGAGCTGGAGGCCTACGACCCGTCCCTCCTCGAACGTCCGCGCCTCGTCGTCGCCAACAAGATCGACGAACCCCAGGCCGAAGCCCACCTCAAGTCCTTCAAGCGCCGCATCCGAAAGGTCCCCGTCCTCCCCGTCGCCGCCGCCTTCGGCGACGGCATGGACGCCTTCAAGAAAGCCATCCGCACCGCCGTCGAGGAAATCAGCGGTCCGCTGGTTCGGTGAACAAACCCCAGGCTGGCTTGATTGATTGTCATCGCCCGCGATGCGCCGGCAGGCAGGAAACAAGCAACGTTTCGAGGCGAGGCCTCCCGCGTGTCGAGGCGACTACCCACGGGGTTGCAAACTGATGGCACCTTCGCGCGGCAACCGGGGGTTCATGGGCTCGAACCAAGGGACTCCCGCGCACGAAACATCTGCTCGGGCGTCGCAAGATGGCCGTCCGCGACGCCTCCGAATCCGATGGCCAACTCCATCGCGATCGTCGGATCGATGCCATGCAATCCCACAAGCCGCGCCGCGAAGTAATCCGTAACCCATCGGGTTGCATCAGCCGCATGGCGCCTCTCCCGGGCAACCTCCAAGGCAAGCTCGCCAATGCCCAGGGCACCCAACATTTCCTCGGCCCGGTCCGCGAACCCCTTGAGCATTCCCGCCGTGCACGCGCCCAGCCATGCGCAGCGAAGGCCCTCGGCAAGGATTCGGTGACGCGCGTCCGCATCCGCCGGGCCGACCTCACCCGACCTCGCGAACGCATCCTCGATCACCCGCGCAAGGGCCCCATAGGCACGGGCGCTGGAGAGGGCCAAGCGCGATGTCTCCTCGCCCACCGCATCCCTTGGCATGACCGGATGCACACGGATCAGCTGCCGGGCTTGTTCCACGGGTACACCCAACGCCACAAGATGAGCCTCCAACTCCTCCGTTGCCATTCCCGGGTTCGCCTCCAGTGCGTCCGCCAGCATCATTTGCCAGGTGCCAACCCGCATCTGTTGCTGGACGCCACCATGAATGTCCAGTCCCTCAAGGCGCGCCTCGAATGCGCGATTCACATCGCGCCCGTCCGGTACGTCGGCCACAACGACCCGCCACGGCATCCGGCCTCCCTCGGGGGTCCATGACGCCTCATCCAGGCCGGCTCCCGGCTCGCCTGCTGCGGCCTCTCCCCGTCCCTCTACCGGCCGCCGCTCACATCCGCTCATCCCACCCAACCAGACCGCCAACACCACTGCGGCAAGCCCTCGATGCAAGCCGCGGGCAGGAAACGCTTCACTCGCCACGCCACGAACAGGCTGCACGCATCGAGCCCTGGGCGAGCGCATCTCTTCAACCCACCGGGCAACCACGGGGATCCCATGCCATGGCCGGAGCATTTCCCAACCCCATGTCCTGTTTGACCCAATCGAATATGGGCTGATGCGCCCATGGATGGATAGGCCCCGTCCAAGGCCGCCGCGATTACCAGGGGTGATGTTCATGAAAGTACGACCCGTTGCATGCCGCCGCCTCACGAGGCCTCGCCGGTCTATTCATTCGGCCGGTCCGGGTTGCCCGGCACCCTGACATCCCATGCACCCATGCCCCCTGTCCGGGGCGCACTCATGATCTGGGCCGCGGGCAGACCGTCTCGATACGTGTTTTCGAATGTCATCCGAAACGCGCTGGTTGCCTTGTCCCGGACCTGTCCAGGGGCTCGCCCCACGGCCTCGGCACGCCCAAGCAAAAGGGGCGCATCGACAAGGCTCGGCTCACTTAGCCGGCGATTCCAACCAGCCAAGAGCGTTCCCGGCAAGTCATAGACCCGATTCTGAACGAGCCTTGGCACCATCATGACGTAGTTCGACGCGCCAGCCTTCCTCAACTCTGGGCGATTGGTGCTCTCCAGCCTGAAGAATACGGGCTCCGAAAACTTGAGAGTCAGCCTCTTGGGCGGAAGCGATTCCGTGACCTCGGCGCCATCACACGAATTGGTCGGATCGAGAAGGTGCCGCAGGCCCGTGAGTGTGATGTCAAATGAGTCCTCCTGAATCGCCGGATTGCGAACGGTTTGCTCCCCATTCCGGATCATTCTCGCGATGCCAACCAAGACGTAGCCCTCCTTGTCCGTGCACCACACGCCGCTCCGTGGCGAGTTGGTGCAACTCGTGTCCCTCAATGCAATCCTCACCGGGAGCAAGTTGGTTCCTTGGTCGAGGATTCGTCCATCTCCCCCATACACGACCCATCTGGCCTGTGGCAGCGCGGCCAAAGAAGGCTTCATGTAGTGATACCACAAAGTTCGCCCCACGATCATTTTGCCATCGAACCAATGCCCTTCGACGCGTCGATGCCAGTACTCGGCAACCGCGATGTCACCTTGCGCCCGGGTCTGGTTTCGTTCGTCGATGACCTGTTGGGCGAACGTCACCACGTTGATCGTCGTGTTGACGACATTGAGTGCCGTATTGAATGCAACCATGGGATCACCGCCCCGTGCGCCAGCATCGACCACAAGCAGCATGCAGCCCGCAAGGATAGCCATTCGACGCAAGGGACATTCGCTTGGCCAAAGGAGAGCCATGATTCCAACCCTCATGCTTGCCGCTCCCATCCGGTTCGCGGAAAAAACCTTCCAAAATCCATTGTCCGCCTTACCGCCAGCGAAACCGACACGCGATGGACGGGAGATCGAGCAGGGTCGCAAGCCTCCTCCGGAACCGTTGGCAATTGGGGTGAATGAATCGTGGCATCGATCTCCACCGCCATGTTCTGGGCCGTTTTCCGCGAATGAGGAGTTCATCGTAATGTCCTAGGTGGGATTGAATGTTGCTTGTGAAATCCTTCGTGCCCAGCTCTCCGGAAGGTTTCGGCTTCGCACCGAGGTCATCCGACCCTTGGGTTCGCTAGTCGCCTTCCAGCACGCGGCTCCTTGGACTTCGGATCGTTTGGTGGCGGAGACGGCTAGGCGGTCAGAACTGCCGCGGCAAATACCTTTTGATCCAGTTGCACCCGCGGCCGCCCCAACATCCGCATCGACCCATGGCGTGTCCGCGGTCAGAGTTGGGTGCATGATTGACTTCAAGGCCGTCCTCGCGGCCCTGGTTCTCGCCGTCGCCGCCCTGCATGGCGCCGATGCCCCGGCCTCCGGCAAGGCGCTTGCGGCCCTCAAGTCATGGGCCGGGCAACCCGCCGCCGAAAGGCCGCCGGTCGCCTCGGCCGCCTTCGCCTCCACCCCGCTCACCCGGCAACATGCCCGCGAGGCAGCCGACATCCTCTGGGGCACCCACCTCGACGCCGCGCGCGAGTCCCTCAGGCCCGAGTGGGACGCACGCGCTATCAAGGCCGTTGGGCGCACCATGAAGTTCGAGGTGGTCCGGTTCGGGACAAACCTCCCCGCGCCCGCCGACGGCCTGCCGCTGTTCATCTCGATGCATGGCGGCGGCGGCGCGCCCGAGCGAGTCAACGACTCCCAATGGCGGAACCAAGTTCGCCTCGGACAAAGCTACGCGCCCAAGCAGGGCCTCTACATCGCCCCGCGCGCCCCCACCGACACCTGGAACCTCTGGCACGAGGGCCACATCGACGTCCTCTTCGCCCGACTCATCGAGGCCGCCGTCGCCCTCGAGAACGTCAGCCTCGACCGCGTCTATCTCATGGGTTACTCGGCCGGCGGCGACGGCGTGTACCAGCTTGCACCCCGCATGTCAGACTGGTTCGCCGCCGCCGCCATGAGCGCGGGGCATCCGAACGAGACCCAACCGTTCGGCCTGCGGAACCTGCCCTTCGCCCTCCAGGTCGGGGGCGCGGACTCGGCCTACAACCGCAACCGCATCGCCGCCGAGTGGGGCGCCAAGCTCCAGCAACTCCGCGAGGCCGACCCCGGCGGCTACCTCAACCTCGTCAAGGTCCACGACGGCAAGCCCCACTGGATGGGCATGGCGGACCGGATCGCCATCCCATGGATGGAATCTCATGTCCGCAACCCGTTCCCCGATCGTGTCGCATGGCGCCAAGACGACGTGCTGCACGAGCAATTCTACTGGCTGGCACTTCCCGGCGGCGCCGCCAAGCCCGGCCTTGAGTGCCTTGTCGAGCGCAAGGGCCAGCGATTCAACGTGCTTCGCTCCCAAGCCCCCGCCCTCCGCCTTCGCCTCAACGACGACCTCGCCGACCTCGACCAGCCCGTCGAGGTCGTCTCCGGCGAGCGCACCCTGTTCAAGGACAAGGTCCAGCGAACCATCGCGATGCTCGCCCACACCTTGCAGGCGCGAGGCGACCGCCGCCTCATGTTTGCCGCCGAGGTTGAGGTTCGTCCCTAGCCCGGTTCCCGCCGTGCCATGAAGCCGACGGTCCCAGCCTCGTCCAGGGAAACGCCTTGCGGCCCCAGTGGGCGTCGCGCCTTCATGGCCTTGCGCTTCCCTCTCCTCGCCCTTGCCGCCGTCCTCGCGTTGGCGTCCGGGCTATCTGCCCAGTCCCCCGCAGGGGCTGGGCGCTCCCCCGTGCCCGCCCGCAAGCCCGCCCGCAAGGCTGCCCCCCAAGCCAACACGGCCCTGCCCGCGCCCCCCACCAACACGCCCACCCCCTCCGTCGCCGACATCGCAGCACGCGCCCGCGGATCCATGGTCGTGCTCTCGGCGCGAGGCCGTGACGGCGTCGGCGAAAGCGTGGGCACCGGCTTCGTCATCGATCCTGCGGGGCTTGTCGCCACCAGCCTCCATGTCGTCGGCGAGGGACGCGCCGTGTCCGCAAGGCTCGTCTCGGGACGCGAACTCGAAATCGAGTCGATGCACGCGTTCGACCGCCACACGGACCTCGCCATCCTCCGCGTCCGGGCCACGAACCTCACGGCCTTGCCGCTCGCCATGCCGGGCACCCTTGCCGTCGGGACCGACATCGTGGCCCTCGGCAACCCGATGGGCCTTGTGGATTCCGTCGTCTCCGGCGTGCTCTCGGGGCGGCGCACCCTGGACGGCGTGGACCTGCTCCAGCTCGCCATCCCGATCGAGCCCGGCAACTCCGGCGGGCCCGTCCTCGACCG
>CAIYFP010000448.1 GCA_903925515.1 uncultured Verrucomicrobiota bacterium | reverse complement strand
CTCGCGCAGGGTCTTGCCATCCACCGCCCGCCGTGCGACGGCCGCGGGCTCCTGCTCCCGCAGCCACGGGCCGAGGATGACCGCGATCTCGCGCACCTCGCAGGCGGCGAGGACACGGCCGAAGGTGGAGTCGCTGGGCGAGAGGCGCACGCCGTCCTTGTCCGGCAGCACGCCCAGGGCCGCGAGGTGGCGCTGGGCGAGGGTGGAGCCGATGGCCTCGAAGTCCTCGAAGCCGTTGCCGCCCATGAGCGTGCACACCGCCGCCATGGCAAAGACCGGGGCCTTGAGCGAGCCGGGGCCGGCCGTGCCCGAAGTCGAATTCGCGCGAGGCGCGGGCGAGGCCGGCGGAGGAGCCGACGGGCTGGATGCCGCAGGCCTTGTAGCAGGTGCCCTGGAAGCGGGAGCTTGGGGCGGTCGGGGACGACGAGGAAGCGGGCGTTGTTGACGACCGTGTGGAGGCGGCGGGCGCGCTGGCGCGCGGACCAGCCGATCCATGGGTCGCGGGCCATGATGTGGAGGGCGGCGCTGGCGAAGAGGAGGAGTGCGACGGGCTCGTCGTCGAGGAGGGCGACGTGGCGGAGGGTGGGGCCGGCGGCGTGGGGTTGGTGGCGGCAATGGTTCTCCCTGAGGCGGCGATCGAAGTCCTCGCGCTCGTGGGGCTCGATGGGGCGGACGACGACGCGGGCGAGGAGGTCGGATTCCGGGGCTGACGTTGCGGCGGGCATGACCGCGTGATCGTGCGGGACGCGTGGGCAGTTGCTAGGCAAAGGACGAGTCCAGCGAAGTGGGCGTTCAAGGGGGGATAGCAGATGAGGTAGCCCTGAAATGGCGGGCAGGCACCCGGCCCTAATGCCGACTGGATGGCCGCCTCGGAACGTCTTCCTGGCAGGATCTCACGCCGGCGCACGGCATCTTGGCCATGACAACCTGGCGTGACGGGGCCGACGCCTAGGCAACACGGCGTGTACCAAATTCCGCCACCAAAGGGTTTCCCGCTTGTGGCCGCGTCGTCGCCAAGGCGAGACGGACGTCGGGCTGGATGGTGGGGTTGAAGGAATCCGTCACGTGTAACAGGGGACGACGCCGTGGGCCGGGCGCGTTCACCTTGATCGAGTTGCTGGTGGTGATCGCCATCATTGCGATCCTGGCTGGGATGCTGTTGCCGGCGCTGGCCTCGGCGAAGGAAAAAGGGCGCAAGGCTGCCTGCCTTGGGAACCTCAGGCAGGTGTCCATCGGGACCACGTTGTACGCACAGGACAACGCCGACTCCTTCTTCTACTTCGTGAACCCAGACCGCGTTCCCATGGTGCCCAATGGTGGTCAATGGACCCTGGACCCGAACCGCCCCGAGATGTTGGACATCCGAAATCCCAGCCACATGCAGGTGGCATACTGGGGGGTCGCGTATGCGGGCTACTTCGGGAAGGTGCGACGGGTATTTCGATGTCCCTCGGCCCGCACGGTGGACGAGTGGCGCGAAACCGGGCTCTCCTTCCCAAGGGAGTACTGGCTGGACTCCAGCTATGGCATCAACCGCTTCGTGGCATCCATGCCGCCCACGCCGTTGACGGCGGAACCCACGCAGGTGCGGAAGATGACGGCCATCGACAGCCCGCAAACGATGGTGTTTGCACAGGACTCGGCCGAGCAACGCATGGAGGGCCCGGAGGACACGCTGGGGCAGTTTCCGGGCTACGACGAATGCCTGGTGCAGTGGAAGTACAAGCTGGCCGGCTACTACCCGGGAAAGCGGATGGAGTTCGAGTGGTTCCGACACGCGCGCCAGAGCGCGGTCCTGTGGGTTCCCGGCAACGTCTCCTCCCTATCCTACACGAAGACCGGCGTTGATTACCGCTGGTACACGGGCGACACGCCCCAGTCGCAGCCGCGCTTCTAGGCCATCCCAAGTCTCGGTTTCCCATCCCAACAACACGAGGTCTCACGACATGAACATACGAAACTCCACGACACTGCTGGCATCGGCCGTTGCGCTGGCCCTGCATGCGGACATCACGGACCACCTGGTCCTTCATCTGCCGTTGGATGCCGACCTGAAGGACGCGTCCGGCCGTAACAACCACGGAAATGCCGTGGGCTCGGTGGGATTTGGCGCTGGGCAGGTCGGCGCGGGCGCGGCGCGGCTCTCGTTCGCCAAGGACGGCACCAGCTTCAACTTCATCAACCTCGGTGCACCGCCCGACCTGAACTTTGGGACCGCCACGGATTTCTCGGTGAGCTTCTGGGCGAAGTTCAGCGACTGGGTGTTCGACCCTCCATTCATCGGCAACAAGGACTGGCTGAGCGGACAATACCAGGGCTGGATGGTCGCCACGGGCACCGACGGACGCCTTCAATGGAACTACGGCGGGGCCCCGGGGCAACGGAAGGACTACGACGGCCCCGGCGGAACCATGAGCGATGGCTCATGGCATCACGTCGTGGTCACGTTCCTCCGCGCGGGCGAGGTCGTCACCTACCTCGATGGCGTGCCCGTGGATGAACGCGACGTTTCCGCCAGCGCCAACAACGTCGATACGGCCCCCGGCCTCGCGCTCAACATCGGGCAGGACGGCACCGGCCGTTACACCGACGGCAACAGCGTCCAGATCCTGGACCTCACGATGGATGACGTGGGCATTTGGCGACGGGTGTTGACGGCCAACGAAGCCAAGGCCGTCTTCCTGGCAGGCAAGGCGGGCCAGTCCCTGGTGACCGTGGCTTCAACGCCGGAGGTGCCCGTGCTGGTCAAGCAACCGGTGGACCAAGAGGCCATGGCCGGAGGCGACATCACGTTCCGGGTCCTCCCGCGCGGCACGTCGCCCTTCGCCTTCCAGTGGCTCCGCAACGGGCAACCCATCCCGGGCAAGACGGAGGCTGTGCTGGCCTTGTCCAACGTCCAGGCCGGTGATGCGGGCTCCTACTCCTGCGTCGTTTCCAATGTCGCGGGCTCCGCAGCCAGCGCCGTCGCCACGCTTGCCGTCGATGCCTCGCAACCGCCCGCCATCATCTCACAGCCTTTGGCGTCCAGCGTTTCCCCGGGCGGGCGGGCCACCTTCGCGGTCAAGGCATCCGGCGTCCTGCCGCTCTCCTACCAGTGGTTCCTCGGCAATACGCCGATTCAGGGGGCGACGACGGACTCCTACGTGGTCCCGAGGGCCACGGCATCGGACGTGGGCGACTACCGGGTGGAGGTTCGTGCCGGGAACGGCCAAACCTCCACCTCGGCCATGGTCTCCTTGCAGCTCATCGACGACGTCAGGCAAGGCTTGGTGGCCCACCTGACCTTTGACTCCGACTTCTCGGACAGCTCGGGACGCGGCAACCACGGCGCGGCGGTGGGAACCCCGGAGCTTGTCCCGGGCTTCCTTGGCCCCAAGGCCCTGCGTTTCTCCCAGAAGGCGGACGGGAGCGAGTTCAACTACGTGACGCTGGGCCGGGCCGCCGACCTTGAGTTCAGCACCGACGCTGACTTCACCTTTTCCTGTTGGGTGAAGCTTTCCGGCTGGCAACGCGACCCCCTCTTCATCTCCAACAAGAACTGGAGCAGCGGCGGGAACGTGGGCTACGCGTTGGCCACCGGTGCCGACGGTCGCTTCCAGTGGAACTACGTGGAGCAGGTGGGCGAGAGGCGTGACTTCGACAGCGTCGGCGGGCTCATCGGCGACGGCCGGTGGCATCACGTGGCGGTGTCGTTCCGCCGGGGCGGCGAGGCCGTCACGCTCGTGGACGGCATCGAGGTGAATCGCCAGCCCATCCCCACGACCGGCACCACCATCTCTCCCGGGTTCCCCACCAACATTGGGCAGGACGGCACGGGCAGCTACACGGACAACGGGACCGTCTCCATAGAGGGCGGCTTCATCGACGACGTCGCCATCTGGCGCCGGGCGCTGTCCGCCGAGGAACTGCTCTCCATCCACCGCAAGGGCCTCGTGGGCTCCAACGTCCAGCAACGGTCCATCGCGGAGGGCCTGGTCGCATACCTCCCCTTCGACGGCGACCTGTGGGACCGATCCGGGCGAGGCAACCATGGCATCCCCGTTGGCAGCCCTAACTTCGCCCAAGGCAAGCTGGGTGCCGCGATGGCCGTGACGTCCCTCAAGGACGGAACCTCGTTCCACTACGTCACCCTGGGACGTCCGGCCGGCCTGCAATTCGGCACGAACGTGGACTTCACCGTCTCGTTCTGGACCCGCTTCACCAACTGGTCGGGCGACCCCGTGCTCGTAGGCAACAAGGACTGGAGGAGCGGCGGCAACCAAGGCTGGGCGGTCGCCACGGCCGGGAACGGGCGGCTCCAATGGAACCTTGGCGACGGCGACGCCGGAGGCCGCACGCGGAAGGATTACGACGGCCCTGGGGGCACGCTGGGCAATGGTGCGTGGCACCACGTCACGACCGTATTCCGCAGGGCCTCCAATGCCGAGACCTACCTCGATGGCGTCCTCGTGGACACGACGTCGATTGTCGGTGGGCTCGACTCCCTCGACACGCCCGAGGGCCTCGCGGTCAACATCGGCCAGGACGGGCGGGGTTCGTACACCGACAACGGGAACGTGGGGACCCGGTCGCTGCTCATCGACGACGTCGCCGTCTGGAGCCGGGCCCTCGACGGCCCCGAGGTGGCCGGCATCTACGGCCGGGGCACGGCGGGCCTCAACATGTTCGGACAGTCCCCGGCTTCCTCCACGTTGCCCCAAGGCGTCGCGGCGGGCGATGCCACGGATTCGTCGGTGCTCCTCTGGACGCGGTCCACCGCCAACGGCCCCGTGCGGTTTGACCTCGGCGAGTCCCCCGATTTCGCCCCGGCACCGTGGGTCTCCACCAACGTCCTGGCATCCAACGGCGTGCCGGTGAAGGCGGTCGTCGCCGGATTGAAGCCGGCGACCCGATACCACTACAAGGCGACCGACGCGGCGGGCTCCGTGGCATTTGGAACATTCGTGACGTTTGCCGCGCCCGGCTCCTCCGCAGGCGTTCGGTTTGGCGTCTCGGGCGACGCGCGAGGCGACCTGGGTCCTTTCCCGTCCATCGCCAACGCGCCGTCCCGAGGGCTCGACCTGTTCGTGAACTTGGGTGACACGATCTACGCAGACTACGCTTCGCCTTCCGTGCCGGCCGCCCAGGCCCGGTCGCTTGACGAGTTCCGGAACAAGCACGCCGAGGTGTTGTCGGAGCGGCTCGGCGTGAATCCGTTTGCCTGGCTTCGCTCCGGAACGTTGATGTTCGCAACCATCGACGACCACGAGGTGTCCAACGACTTCGCCGGCGGCGCGCCCGGCGGGTCCGACCCGCGCTTCGAGGGAACCGGTGCCTACCTCAATGACTCGACCCTCTATCGCAACGGGCTCCAGGCTTTCCAGGAGTTCAACCCCATCCTGCCCGAGACCTACCCCGCGTCGGCCCAGCCCCAGATGGCAGGCAAGCCCAGGTTGTACCGTCATCGTCGCGCCGGGCGTGATGCGGCCTTCTTCATCCTCGACGCCCGCTCCTTCCGCGACGCGGAGCTCACGGCACCCTCCGACCCGACCAACCCGATCCAGGTCGCGTCGTTCCTTGCCCGGTCCTTCGACGTCAATCCCTTGACGGGCGCACCGCTTCCACGCCGCACGCTGCTGGGAAGGACGCAGCTTGATCAATTGAAGGCGGACTTGGTCGCCGCCCAGCAGGCGGGGGTGACATGGAAGTTCGTGATGGTGCCCGAGCCCATCCAAAACCTCGGCGTCCTCGCGGCCAGCGACCGTTTCGAGGGGTACGCAGCTGAGCGCACCGAGTTGCTCTCGCACATTCGCAACCAAGGCATCCGCGACGTGGTCTTCATTAGCGCCGACATCCACGGGACGTTGGTGAACAACCTCACGTACCAGTTGGGACCAGGCCAGCCGCAGGTCCCGACGACGGCATTCGAGTACGTCACGGGCCCGGTCGCCTTCGACGCGCCCTTCGGCCCCACCGTCCTCGACCTGGCGTCCCAGGTGCCTTCCGTCGGCGGCAAGACCTTGCTGGATGACTTCCTGGCTTCCTTGGGCCTCCCCAATCGAGCCGCGTTCGATGCCTTCCTCACCCCGGCCCAGAAGAACGCGGCCATCCGTGGCCTCGTGGATGCCCAAGTCACGCCCCTGGGGTATTCGCCGCTTGGACTCGAGGATTCCCAAGTCCAGGCCCGTTTCGTGTCGGGCGGTCCGGTGCAGGCGTTCTCATATGGTTGGACGGAGTTTGAGGTCCTGCCCGCCAGCCAGGACCTCCGCATCACCACCTACGGAATCGCCCCGCACAAGGTCGCGGGCGCCGACACGTTGTTGTCATCCCCCGCGGTCGTCAGCGAGCTGTTCCTCTCCCCGGAGCGTCCGAGCCTTCGCATCACGAGGGATGCGGGCGG